>JAZSDW010000062.1:0-17003 GCA_045531355.1 Clostridia bacterium
CAGAGGAAAGCTTTGTCGTTGAGCCGCCACTAGAGCAAAATGAAGAAGAACGCTACACGCAAATAAAGGAAAGAACGGCGCCCTTCCCTTTATATGAACACGCTGTGCGTGCCATAGATTGTTCTCTGAAAAAAGGTGAGCATGGGCTTCCGCTGATTGGCGGCGGCGATTGGAATGACGGCATGAATAAAATCGGCATAGGCGGCAAAGGAGAAAGTGTGTGGCTTGCCTGGTTTTTGAAGGTGGTTTTAGATGCGTTTGTTCCCATCTGCGAGAAACGCGGAGACACAGAAAGAGCTTCGCGTTACCGAAAAGAATCCCTCTGCCTTCTGGAAGCAGCAGAAAGTACCTTTAGCGGCACGCAGTACGCGCGGGCTTTTTTCGACGATGGAAGCCCGTTAGGCACTCCGGCGTGCCAGGAATGTAGTATTGACGCCATAAGTCAGGCATGGGCTGTGATGGCCGGTGCGAATCCCGCACATGCTAAAATTGCAATGGAAAGCGTTTTCCAGAATCTCGTTTCTGTTCCGGATGGCCTTATCAAGCTTTTAGCTCCACCGTTTGAAAATACAAATCCAAGTCCCGGATATATTCAAAATTATCCAAAAGGGCTCCGTGAAAACGGAGGGCAATATACCCATGGTGCGATTTGGGCGGTGCTTGCTTTCGCGCTTTTAAAGGATAAAGAACGGGCGTGGACGCTTTATCGTATGCTTCTTCCCATTTTGCATACAGAAACGCCCGGCGAGGTGCAAAAATATATGGCTGAGCCATATGTGATGGCTGCCGATGTTTATACGGCACCCGATAAGGTCGGTCGTGCCGGCTGGACCTGGTATACAGGCGCGGCCGCCTGGATGTATCGTGTTGGCATCCGTTATCTCATCGGCTTCCGGCGGAAGGGAAATCTCGTTTCCTTTTCCCCTTGCATGCCGATTCCGGCGGCGGGTATCACGCTCCGATATCGGTATGGCGCCTCCACCTATATTTTCCATGTGTTCGGCGAAAGTGAAGAAATTACGCTTATAGACGACGGAAACACGCACACCTATACGATCAAGCCTGACTAGACTTAAAAAGACAGCAGAATCTACCTTTTTTGGCAGATTCTGCTGTCTTATTTTCTCCCATATGGGCACGCCTTCATACAAACGCCGCAGACGGCGCCGCGGCCAATATTCTTAAATTTCTCTTTCATGTACCGGCTGCAAGCCTCCGCATCGAAAAAGTCCTCCCTGCGCATGCCTTCCTCATATTCTTGATTTAAAATTGCCATGGCTCCGCACGCCCGCACGCAAGCTTCGCAAGCGCCGCAAGCCGACTTTTGCGGCATACATACTGTATCGAGCGGCGCATCCGTAAACACCGTGCCGAGCCGCACGCGCGGGCCACCCTGATTTGCAATAAACAGGCAGCTCTTCCCGATAAACCCAAGCCCGGCACGCACAGCTGCTTTTTTATGTGAAAAAATCCCCGCCGTACCGTCTGTGGATTGACTCGCCGGAACGGCAGCGGCGCGATATCCCTTTTCCTGCAAAAAGAGTACGAGCGCGAGCGCCGTTGCATCAATATACGCATTCATTGTGCGATAATGATGAAAATAAGTGTGCGTTGGCGCAGTATGTATCTGATCCACCACCGCATCTGAAAGCCGAAATACCATGGATATAGCATTTTCAAGGCCATCAAATGGCGTGTCTGCGCATTTTGCAAATCCGACCTCGGACACAAGTCTTGTCTTTAAAAACGCTTTAACCGACGCATCCAAAGCCACTCCCCCCTTTTCGGCCGCCATCGATTTCTATTCGTTCTCCGCATCTTTAAAATCAAAAAGTGCTGCCGCAAAATCCGAAGCAGAAAAGGCTTGTAAATCGTCCACTTCTTCGCCAATACCGATAAATTTTACCGGAATGCCGAGGCGCGAGCGGATTGCGAGCACAATACCGCCCTTCGCCGTTCCGTCCAGTTTTGTCAGAACGAGTCCGGTGATTGGTACCGCTTCAGCAAACAAAGCTGCCTGGCTGACGGCGTTTTGCCCGGTTGTCGCATCCAGAACCAAAAGACATTCTTTAGAAGCCTCCGGCAGCTCTCTTTCCACCACGCGAAACATTTTCCCAAGTTCGTCCATGAGATTCTTTTTATTATGGAGGCGCCCAGCTGTATCACAGATCAGCACATCGCAGCCGCGTTTTCGTGCCGCCGTACATGCATCAAATAAAACCGAGGCCGGATCGGCCCCCTCGTTTCCCTTTACAACGCCTACGCCTACGCGCTCTGCCCAAATTTCAAGCTGAGAAATGGCCGCGGCACGAAAGGTGTCGGCCGCTGCTAAAAGCACTTCTTTCCCGTCCTTTTTTAGCTGCGCTGCCAATTTCCCGATGGTGGTCGTTTTGCCAACCCCATTCACGCCGATGACAAAAATAACGGCAGGGCTTCCATGTAAATCCAGCCCCTGATCCTCCGTCCCCAGTTTTTCAGCAAGAATGGCCGCAAGCTCTTTTCTGACCGCATCCGGCTCCGTGATTCGCTTTGCTTTCACATTCTCCCGAAGTGCATCAACAATTTCCATTGCCGTTTCCGCGCCTATATCCGCCAGTACCAGTGCATCTAAAAGCTCTTCAAAAAGCTCCTCATCAACCTTAACGAATACCCGGAGCACCTCGTCAACTCGGCTTGAAATAGAGGTTCTCGTTTTAGAAAGTCCTTCCCGTAATTTAGAAAACAGGCCCTTTTTTTCTTTTTCTTCCCGCATCGGTTATTCCTCGCTTTTTTATTTTTTTATATTATATAGCATTTTCCTTGATTTGTCAAGAAAAGAGCCCCCTGCTTTTCGCGTTTTCCGCTTGACAAACGCGATTCCTTCTGTTATGATTACAGTGAATTCTTTCTTTCTGTTTTTGCTGTTGCACGCAAATCTGTGCCGGCAAAATTTGGACTTGTGGAGGTGCAAATGCTATGCAACGGCCTATTGATTTTACAAGAATGACTTTAGATGAACTTACGCCCATTGTTTCCATGCGTCCGGGAAAAGACTATTCCCGCGAAGAAATCCGGGAAGCCAGAATGGTCTTTATGGAGATGCTCTATATGACTGAACCGCCCGGCGAAGTACCGGAGACCGAATCCACCCCAGCAGAAAAGCCTGTTTTGGCTTTGGAGGAAGAAAATAGACCTTTCGAAGAAACGACTGCACCGGCCGAAGAAATGGAGGCAGCGGCGCTTCAGCTGGAAAGCAAAGATGATGAAAGCTTTGTTCTCGAAAGTGAAAGCCGGCTTGCGCGTTTTCTCTATATTTTATATGTGTATGTATTTGTTCCGGTTTTGGCAGTAGAATCGTTGGTTTTTCTTATCAGCACTGTCATGATCTCTGTTCGGGCGCCCGAAACGCCTTTTTTGCTTTTGCACATCCTTAGTGCCGCCTTTTATGCTATGTTCATCGCCGTTTCGTGGCACCAGATTCTCCACCGCACAAAATTCGGTCTGTTTTTAAACCGCTCCCTTATCGGCGTATGTATTTTTCGAGGCACCTCCATGCTGCTTGCAGGCACCTCGGTTCTGATGGGGATTTTGTTTTTAGCAATTTCTTTTCTCTTCCTCATCTTCTTTGTTGGATATGATTCCACTTTTATTATTCAATCTCGAGACTAACTGCATGCGCAATGGCAGGTATGCTTTGCCCTTGCAGCGTGGTCGTAGGTGAAAGAAGTGCACCGGTTGCTACAAAAAGCAGCCGGTTTATTTTTTTCTTTTCCATTTGCGGCAAAAAATGTCCACATAAAACGCTGGCGCTGCAGCCGCATCCGCTACCGCCCGCATGCGTGTCCTGTGTTTTTGCATCAAAAATCATCATGCCACAATCCTTATAATTTTCCCCGACTGCATATCCTTCTTTGTCTAAAAGCTCTGCTGCAATTTCTCTACCCACGCTGCCAAGGTCGCCGGAAACAATCAAATCGTAATCAACGGGCGTTCGCCCTGTATCCTCAAAGTGTGCCTTTACCGTAGAAACAAAGGCCGGTGCCATTGCTGCGCCCATGTTGGAGGCATCCAAAATCCCCATATCTTCAATCCGTCCGGTGGTCGCATGCGTAATTCTAACCTTGCCACCTAACCCTACGGCTATCGCGCCGCATCCGGTTACGGTCCACTGGGCATATGGTGGCCTTTGTCCGCCGTATTCCAGCGGAAACCGATACTGCTTTTCGGCAGAACAAAAATGACTACCGGCAGCGGCAACTACCTTGCCGGCATAGTTTCCATCCACAAGCATGGCCGCCACCGAAAGCCCTTCTGCCATCGTCGAGCATGCTCCGTAAATTCCGAGATAAGGCATACCCAGCCCGCGGAGGCCGAAGGAAGAAGCGGTACATTGGTTCATAAGGTCACCCGCAATCATAAAGTTGACATCAGTTGACGCAAGACCGCTTTTTGTAAGGCAAGCAGTAACGGCCTTAGTAAAGAGCATACTCTCGGCCTTTTCCCAGCTTTCCTGTCCCAAAAGCGGATCGGTTTCTATATTTTCAAAATCGCCGCCGAGCGGCCCTTCTGCTTCCTTTTTTCCTACAACCACGCCTGCTCCTAAAATAGTCGGCATTTGTGTAAAGGCAATTGTCTGACCACCCAGTCGTTTCGTATTTCCCATGCTTTCCTCCTACATTAAAAACAAATAGTAGACAATTCCTGCGATGACGGAAGAAACGACGCCATAGGTGATAACCGGCCCCGCAACCACGAACATTTTTGCGCCTACTCCCAAAATATAGCCCTCCGTCTTAAACTCAATGGCCGGCGATGCCACGGCGTTTGCAAAGCCGGTAATCGGCACAATTGTCCCGGCGCCTGCACGCTTTGCAAGGCCGTCATACACATCGAGACCGGTAAGCAACACACTCAAAAGAATTAATGTGCAACTCACAGCCGTCGGTACAAGTTCGCTCTCCATTCCGCGCCAGCGAAAAAAATTTCCAATCGCTTGTCCAAGCACGCAGATGGCACCCCCCACGCAAAACGCCCAGACTAAATTTGTTCCCATTTTGGTAGGCGGCGTGTGTTTTTCAGCATAGGCTTTATATTCTGTTTTTTGCATTTCGCATCTCCTTTACAAATACAGAGGGCACGACATAGCCCTCTTTCTCTTCTCCGGGTGCCGAACGCCCGCTAAGAAGGATGGCTAAAAGCGCGGCAGCAAGCAGCGCTGCTCCCATCATTTTTTTCATATAAATCACCGTTCTTATTGTAACGCAAAGGGCATACATTATTCGAAAACTGCGGAAATGGTTTTTTTTACAAAAACAGTTGCTTTTACGGCGTTAAATCGTATATAATAATTGTATGTAAGTCGTTTTGAACACTCTTAGAACGAAAATGAAAAAGCGTGGGTGATTTTTATGAAAGTCAAAACCAATTATGTCTGCCAGGAATGTGGTTATACGGCGCAAAAATGGATGGGAAAATGTCCCGGATGCGAAAACTGGAATACTTTTTTAGAGGAAACCATTCTGCCGGAAAAACACACACCCGCTTTTACTTCCACCGCAAAACCGATTGCGATGGAAGATATTCAGCCGGAGCGTCAAGAGAGTCGCCTTGGTACCGGCATCGGAGAACTGGACCTCGTTTTGGGCGGCGGGCTTGTGACCGGTTCACTCGTTCTGGTCGGCGGAGAGCCGGGAATTGGAAAGTCTACACTGCTTTTACAGATTTGCGACGCACTCTCCGGCTATGGCAATATTTTATATATCTCCGGCGAAGAATCCGAGCGTCAGCTAAAGCTTCGGGCTGACCGGCTTTCGATTCATTCCAAAGCGCTCTATACGCTCAGCGAGACCAATCTGGATGCCGCTTTTACGCATATTATGGCGCTTTCGCCGGCCGTTCTGATTGTTGACTCTGTGCAAACGATGTTCACCCCCGCCATCACAAGCGCAAGCGGAAGCGTAAGTCAAGTACGCGAAGTCACGATGCGCCTGATGCGCTTTGCCAAAGAAACCGGTACCGCCGTTTTTCTGGTTGGCCATGTCACGAAGGACGGTTCAATTGCCGGCCCACGCGTACTCGAGCACATGGTTGACACCGTTTTATATTTTGAGGGTGACCGCCATCAATCCTATCGGATTCTCCGCGCGGTCAAAAATCGTTTTGGCTCGACCAATGAAATTGGCGTGTTCGACATGGGGGATTCCGGCCTTGCCGAGGTGATAAATCCTTCCGCAATGCTTCTTTCCGAACGCCCGGAGAATGCACCGGGTTCTGCGGTTTTATGTTCTCTGGAAGGCTCGCGTCCGCTTCTTGCTGAAGTCCAATCTCTTGTTGCTCCAACAGGATTTGGCATTCCGCGCCGCATGGCCTCCGGTTTTGACCTAGGTCGTATGAATCTTCTTCTGGCCGTGCTCGAAAAACGGGTTGGCATCTCCCTTTCCAATCAGGATGTGTATGTCAACATTATTGGCGGCCTCCATATTGACGAAACGGCGGCAGACCTTTCTGTGGCCGCCGCCATCGTTTCGAGTGCCCGCGCCATCCCCATTCCGCGCGAAACGGTTTTTCTCGGTGAAATCGGTCTTACCGGAGAGCTCCGTTCGATTGCGTATGCCGAAAAGCGCGTTACAGAATCCGTCCGCATGGGTTTTCGGGATATTATTCTGCCAAAAGAAAACGCAAAAGCGCTTCGGATTTCTGATGACAATGTACACCTCCACGCCGTCAGCACCGTCAGAGAGGCGCTTGCCTATCTCAAAGGCTCTGGAAAATAGTCTCCGCTTTAAAATCAGAACAAAAAAATAAAGGTCTGTTTAAAATTGCTTTTAAACAGACCTTTTTATGTTTCTATTTATGCTTTTGCTTCTTCGCTTAATTCTGCAAGGCAGCTGGGGCAAACATTCCGGCCTTTAAAGACAACCACCTCTCTTGCATCCCCGCAAAAAATGCAAGCCGGCTCATATTTCCGCAAAATAATTGTGTTTCCCTCTGTGTAAATTTCAAGGGCATCTTTCTCCACAATATTAAATGTTTTCCGCAATTCTATCGGCAGAACAATTCTCCCTAATTCGTCAACCCGACGGACCATTCCTGTAGATTTCACAGCTTTTTCTCCTTGCATTTTCAAATTCTTTCGTGCCTTCAAATTTCCGATACAATTATTATAGCACTTGCCCTTACAAAATGTCAATAAAAATTATGGATTTTCTGAAAAGTTGAACGCTGCCGCTTCCCGAAACGATCTGAATATCCCGCAGATGCCGCGCATACAATCAAACTACAAGGAGGCGAAGTTATGCTAAATAAACTTTGGGGCAGTATGCTGCTTTTGGCGATTTTATTCGGAGCTTTTTCCGGCCGTATGCCCGATGTGGCGCGCGCCGCAATGGAGGGTGCCGGCGAGGGCGTAAACCTTCTTTTGGGAATGGTGGGTGTTATGTGCTTTTGGACAGGGCTTATGGAGATTGCGGAAAAAAGCGGCATTGTCCGAGGCCTTTCTTCTATTCTGCGCCCCATAACCCGCCTCATTTTCCCGCGTCTTTCCCCAAAAGAGCCGGCCATGCAAGCCGTAATTATGAATATTGCTGCGAATATGCTGGGTATGGGAAATGCGGCCACTCCGTTTGGGCTTCGGGCTATGCAGCTCCTTGATGAGAAAAACGGAAAAAGGAGAGAGGCCTCCAACGAAATGTGCATGCTTGTACTTCTCAATACTGCCTCCCTGCAGTTTCTGCCCACCACCCTCCTTTTGCTTCGCCAAAATGCCGGCTCCACCGAGCCTGCCGTCGTGCTCCTGCCAATCTGGATTACTTCTGCGCTTTCACTACTCCTTGCAGTATGTAGCGTAAAACTTTTAGAAAAGCGAGGGAAATATGCACGCTTCTGATTGGATTTTGCCTGGCTTTATTGCTATCATTTTACTGTGCGGTGCATTCAAAAAACTCTCGCTTTTTGAAGTGTTCCTGTGCGGGGCAAAAAAAGGCCTCGATACCGCTATTTCAGTTCTTCCAACCATTATCGGTCTTGTCACGGCAATACACATGCTCAGAGCCTCCGGCGCGATTGATGCACTCTGCAACCTCCTCGCCCCGCTCATTTCGCCGCTCGGCTTTCCGCCGGAAGTGTTGCCGCTTGCACTTTTAAAGCCTGTATCCGGAAGTGCTTCGACGGCTGTTTTACATGATATATTAAACATCTATGGGCCGGATAGTTTCGCTGGAAAGGTGGCCTCAGTTATTGCCGGTGCGACTGAAACCACCTTTTATACCATGGGCGTTTATTTTGCCGCCACACGAGTCCAAAACGCCCGTCACACCCTGCCCTGTGCGCTTTTTACTGATTGCATGGGTATCATTTTAGGTGCCGTTTTTGTTCTCCTTCTCCTTCCCTAGCCGCTTGTCAACGCCGCCATGTCCTCCTCACTTATTTCCGGATGGAGCGCGAAATTAATGCCGCGCGCAATCACATGTGCCACCTTTTCTGCAAGCGCATCAATATCTTTCGGTGTTACCATCATACTGCGCATTTCTTCTGGAATTGCTTTCCAGATGAGCGCATGTTTTTCCTCTCTGTCCATCTTTTGGAGCATCGACTGCAACGCACCTCCCCCCTCCTTTGCAAGGACATCCATCACAAGGTCAATGGTGTCACTTGCAATTGTGGCTGCATCCACAACCATTGGAACGCCAATGGCAATGACGGGAACTCCCATTGTTTCGGCAGTAATAGCCTTTCTCCGGTTTCCCACACCGCTGCCGGGACTTATCCCGGTGTCGGCAATCTGAATGCTGGTCGTTACGCGCTCTGTTTTTCTGGATGCCAGCGCATCAACAACCAAAACGAGGTCCGGATGCACCTTCTCACATACGCCTTTAATAATCTCACCGGTTTCAATACCTGTAATGCCAAGAACACCCGGTGAAATGGCACAAACTGGCGAGAGACTTTCGGTAAGATGCGGCATTTCAGAAAAGAGATGCCGGGTAATAACCAGGCGCGGAATTACGGCAGGGCCTAACGAATCCGGTGTTATTTCCCGGTTTCCCAGCCCAGCTACAAGCGTCAGTTTCGGTTTTTTTATCATGACCGATAATTCTCCAGCGAGAACCTCGCCTGCTTTTTTGAGAACTGCTGCATCGCAAGATAAGAGCTTTGGCATTTCAATCGTTACATACCGCCCCACGCCTTTGCCGATGGCCGCTTCGCCTTCGGCATTTAAAATTTCGACGCGGCTGATTCGAATTTCTCCAACCGTTTCTTCTTCCACTTTCACGCCGGGAATTTCTTTTTCTTCTCCGGTTTCCCAATATAGTTCTGCACTTTCTATAGCAAGGTCTGTTCGTATCTGCATTCTTTCCGCCTCCTTTCCCATTATTGTTCTCTTCTCTAAAAAAAATATTCCGGCTTTGTATATTTTTCAGTCTCATGGGAAAAACTACCGAAAAGAAAGGAGCCGATACGATGAAGAATATGAAAAAAAGTACATGGATTGCCATTTTATGCGTGCTTCTCGCCATAGCCGCCTCACAAATCTACGGTACGCTTGGCACAGAAAGAGCCGAGCGGGAAACGGTGACGATGGTCTCTGAGGTCAAAGAGACAGTTGTCCCCGCACCCACACCCACGCTTGCACCTACCCCTGTGCCCACACCGACTTTGCCGCCAGTCACAAGGTCTGTCGCTGCTGATAATGCACCCGCAGACACGCAGCCGCAAAAAGCGCCTCTTTCGTTTTCTCTGCCCTCCTCTGGGGAAGCCAAGACGCCTTACTCAGAAACGGAGCTCATCTATTTTGCCCCTATCCGAGAATGGCGCGCACACCTTGGCATCGACTTTTTGCCCGCGGAAACCGACATGGTCTTTGCCGCCGCTCCCGGAATTGTAGAACGAATCTATGAAGATCATCTGTATGGTACTACCGTTGTCCTCGCCCACGCGTCGGGGTATAAGACCTATTATTCCTCTCTTTCCGAAGTACATGTTGCAGAAGGCGACGAAATTACCGAAGGACATGAACTGGGACTTATGGGCCAGACCGCACCGGCCGAGGAAGGTGTGCACCTGCACTTTGCCATGGAAAAGGACGGAAAACTAAAAAATCCCTTCGCGCACTAATGCCTCGGGTTCATCAATTTTCGCATAAAAAAGCAGGCGCTTCTCCACAGAAGACTGCCTGCTTTTCTCGCGTTACAAAATTTTAATATTTTTGTAAGGAAAATCTCTTGCATTTTCTTTGAAAATAGCGTATACTATAACCAAACCTTGAAAGGCGGTGACGGACATGGGCGTAAACGAAAACACCATGAAATTTAACATTGAAACAGATCCGGCGCAAAAAGTGCGCTCCATTTTGACCTCTGTCAACGAGGCACTCCGGGAAAAAGGGTATAATCCTGTAAGCCAAATGGTTGGATACATTCTCTCCGGGGATCCGACCTATATCACCAGCCATAACAATGCAAGAAGCCTTATCAGCCACGCAGAACGGGACGAAATTATTGAGGTTCTTCTCCGTAGCTATCTGGAGCTGTAAAAATCACAGTATGGCGATATAGGACAAGTTGTACATAGGGGCTTTGCCGCTCTGCACAGGGCGCGGCCATGCATCACGAGCTGATGGCAAAACCGCGTTTGATATGAAGGCGGAACAATTTTTACTAAATCGAACTCCACTTTGGTGGGGTTCTCATTTTTTGTAAGGCCGATGCGCCGTGCAATTCGTCCGGCATGGGTATCCACAACAATGCCCGGCTTTCCGAAAATATCACCGAGCACGAGGTTTGCGGTCTTTCGCCCAACACCGGGCAGCCGCAAAAGTTCCTCCATGGTATCCGGCACCTTTCCCCCAAATTCTCTGCAGAGCATCACGCCGCAAGCCTTTAAGTTTTTAGCCTTATTATGGTAAAAGCCCGTGGAACGAATCATAGCCTCCAGTTCTGAAAGTTCTGCTGTTGCAAAAGCCGCCGGATCCGGATATTTCTGGAAAAGCGCCGGCGTTACCTGATTCACTCTCGCATCGGTACATTGCGCCGCAAGTTGTGTGGCTACGAGTAGCTGAAAGGCGTCTTTATAATCAAGTGTGCAATCCGCATCCGGATATATATTCTCAAAAATAGTACGGATTTTTTCCACCTTTGTTTTTTTATTCATCTTTTTTCTCCTTTTCTTTTTATATTTTAGCATAAAGTGCTTGCAAAAGCAAACCTTTTCGTGTATAATATAACTATTAAATTTTGGGAGGTTTTTTTATGTATAGCACAAATGAAATTCGCAAGGTAGACCCAATGGTTGCAGATGCGATTGAAGCAGAAGTGAACCGCCAGCGCAACAAAATCGAATTGATTGCCTCGGAAAACTTTGTTTCGAATGCCGTTATCGAAGCCATGGGAACACCTTTAACAAACAAATATGCAGAAGGATATCCGGGCAAGCGCTATTATGGTGGATGCGAATGCGTGGATATTGTTGAAAATTTAGCAAGAGAGAGAGCCTGTAAGCTTTTTGGTGCCGAGCATGCGAATGTGCAGCCGCACTCTGGTGCACAGGCAAACCTCGCCGTATTTTTTGCATGCCTGAACCCCGGTGATACGGTGCTGAGTATGAACCTGGCCCATGGCGGACATTTAAGTCACGGAAGCCCCGTTAATATTTCCGGTAAATACTATAACATTGTTCCGTATGGTGTTAGCGAAGGCGAAAACATCATTGACTATGACGAAATCCGCCGCCTGGCGCTGGAAAGCAAACCGAAGTTGATTCTCGCAGGTGCCAGCGCTTATCCTCGCACGATTGACTTTGCAAAGTTTGCTGAAATTGCCAAAGAGGTCGGTGCCTATTTGATGGTAGACATGGCGCACATCGCCGGTCTTGTGGCTGCAGGTCTGCATCCGAATCCTGTCCCCTATGCTGACTTTGTGACAACCACTACCCATAAAACGCTCCGTGGCCCGCGTGGCGGCCTTATCCTCTGCAAAGAGGAATATGCAAAGCAGATTGACAAGGCTGTATTCCCCGGCATTCGGGGCGGTCCCTTAATGCACATTATTGCCGCAAAGGCTGTTTGCTTTGGCGAAGCACTTACTGACGAGTTTAAGGCTTACCAGACGCAAATTGTTAAGAATGCCGCCGCTATGGCAAAAGCCTTTACCGAAAACAATATCCCGCTCGTTTCCGGCGGTACCGATAACCATTTGATGCTCCTGAATTTAACGGAAATGGACATTACTGGCAAAGAGGCAGAGCATCGTCTGGACGAAGTCGGTATTACCGTTAACAAAAATGCGATTCCCTTTGATACGAAAAGCCCCTTTATCACAAGCGGCGTTCGTATCGGCACACCCGCCGTTACAAGCCGCGGTATGAAGGAAGATGATATGCGCGAAATCGCTACGCTCGTTTCTATGACGCTTCGCAATTACGAAGAAAAGGCAGACGAAATTCGCGCGCGCGTTGCGGCACTTTGTGAAAAATATCCCCTGTATCCGAAAAACTAATCCGTGTTCTATCCAAAAGCAGCCGGCTTGCCGGCTGCTTTTTTTAACATTCAAAAAATACTTTTTCTCTCATTCAGCAGTACTCCCTTGCAAACGCTCTTTTAATCTCGTTTCGCGTAGTCAATTTCTCATAAAAGAACCCCGAAGGTAAAGCTGAACTGCATCAGTTTTGTCCAGACAGTATAAAAAGAACCCCTATGGTAGCAAATATTAAATTCTAGGCAACATACTGACATCGCATTTCATGTGGTGTCAGTTTTGTTTTTAGCTGTATCCTTTCTGTGAGCGAGAGAAAATCCCGCATCCGTTCATTTTCCATTTCTAATGACTTTATCTTTGCATCTTTGCGAGCAATGCTGTATTTAATTCAGAAACATTATCTTGCGCAGAAACGATGTAATCTTTCACATGTCTATAACTTCCTGGCATAAAAATCCCCCTATGCTATTTTTATTATACCATAGGGAGTGCTTTTTTCTATTGTCCGTTTTTACTGGTTCTGTTCAAAACTTCGGGGTTCTTCTATTTCCGCCAAGTGTATGGAGAGAACAAAACGAGTATCGGGAAAATCTCAAGCCGCCCTATCAACATATCCAAAATAAAAATGAAGGTTGACAATGCGGAATAGCCTGCAAAATTGGATATGGGGCCTACGCCGCCAAGCCCCGGTCCAATATTGTTAATGGTGGCTGCTATGGCGGTAAAGTTCGTTGTGAAATCGAAATTATCGAGGCTGATAAGAAGCAGGGACAATGCGAAAATAAGGATATATGCTGCCATAAATACATTGACCGCACGCACCGTTTCGTGCGCCACCGTCCGCCCTCCCAATGTAAGTTTCACCGTATTTCTTGGATGTGCGGCCGTTTTTATCTCTTTGGCAATACTTTTCAGCCATATTAAAATTCGAGAAACCTTAATGCCGCCCCCTGTACTGCCCGCACAGGCTCCAACGAACATAAGCGTCACTAAAATCGTTTTTGGGAACTCTGCCCAGAGGTTAAAGTCGGTTGTAGCATATCCGGTTGTTGTGATAATGGACGCAACCTGAAAAGAGCTGTGTCGTAGTGCTTCCCAAAAGCCATTAAAACGCGATATGCAGCTCGTTGTAATGAATGCGATTGCACAGAGTACAATGAGAAAATAGGCACGCACCTCCGTCGCCTGACTAGCCGCGTGAAATTTTTTCAGTAGCAGCAGATGGTATACGGCAAAATCGACACCAAATAGAAGCATAAACACCGTAATGACGACCTGACAATATGGCGAATAGCCGCCAATGCTATCGTTTCTGATGCCAAAGCCACCGGTTCCTGCCGTTCCGAATGACAGCGTCAGTGCGTCAAAAAGCGGCATTTTTCCAAGCAGAAGCAAAATGATTTCAAGAATTGTCATCGCCAGATAAATTTTATAAAGAAGCTTCGCCGTGGCGCGCACTTTGGGCACCAGCTTGTTTACAGAAGGGCCCGGACTTTCCGCCTGAATGAGGTACAGGGTACTGCCGCCGGCAAGTGGCAAAATTGCCACCAAAAAAACGAGAACGCCCATGCCGCCAATCCAATGTGTAAAGCTGCGCCAGAAAAGCAGAGAGTTTGGAACAATGTCGAGATTCTGTATTACAGAAGCACCGGTTGTGGTAAACCCGGATACGGTCTCAAAAAGCGCATCCAAATAATGCGGCAACACACCGGAAAACCAAAACGGAAACGCACCGAATATACTCATCATAATCCAGCTCATTGCTACCGTTACAAAGCCTTCTTTGGCATACATGGAGCGATGCACAGGCTTTTTTAAGGAAAGTAAAACACCAACGGCTATACAAAGTGCCATGCAGACGATAAAAATGCTTGCCATTTTTGTTTCCTTATATAAGAGAGCGCAAAGAAGAGAAGGTGCCATACAGAGGCTTTCCAGGCGAAGCACCCAGCCCAGGGTGTAAAAAATCATTTTATAATTCACTTAAATTCTTCCTTCTTATTTCAAAATATCCGCTATATCCTTATAGCCGGATTCAGTTGTAATGACAATCACGGTGTCACCAGGCAAAATCACATCTTTACCACGCGGAATTTTCACGCGTCCGCCACGATTGATGCAGGCAATTAGGATATTGTCCTTCAGTTTGAGATTCACAAGTTCCGTATTCACCACCGGCGAATTTTCCTGAATTCTGAATTCCAGAGCTTCGGCCTTACCATCTAAAATCATGTGCAGCGTTTCAATATTGCTTCCGAGCGAATTCCGTTTGGCGCGGACAAACCGGTCAATATATTCCGCAGTAATATTTTTAGGATGTATGGTGGTGCCAATATCCAGCCGCTGAACCACATCCCCATATTCAATTCTGTTTACTTTCGTTATAATTTTACCATCCATTTTGCTTTGCGCATATAAGGCGAGCATAATATTCTCTTCATCAATATTCATGAGCGAAACGAGTGCCTCGGTTCTCATCAGTCCTTCCTCTAATAAAAGGCGGTTATCCGTTCCATCGCCATGCACAATCGTCGCTTTTGGAAGCGCCTCACAAAGTGCGTCACATTTTTCAGCGTTCTTCTCTATAATTTTTACATCAATTCCGTTCTCCAGAAGCTGGCTTGCCAGATAATAGGCCATATTGCCACCACCGACAATCATGGCGTTACGCACCCTGTGCGTCGTTACCCCAATCTTTTTAAAGAACCGGGCGGCATTGCGGATAGTGGCAACAATACTGATAAAATCGCCTGCCTGCATTACAAAACTTCCATCTGGAATAAATGCCTCATTCCCTCTTTCTACGCCGCAAACTAAAACATCACAGTCCAGCTTCTGGACAATATTGCCAACAGCAACATTGTCAATCGGCGACCCTTCCGGAACGCGGAATTTCAAGATTTCAATACGCCCCTTCGCAAAAGTATCGATATGAATCGCCGAAGGAAAACGCAAAATTCTCGCAATTTCGCTTGCGGCCGCAAATTCGGGGTTTATTACCATCGCCAGCCCTAAATCTTCTTTCAAAAGCGGAACGGCGCGATTATATTCTGGTTCTCTTACGCGCGCGATCGTCCGGCACCCGCCCAACCGCTTTGCCATAAGGCAGGTCAAAAGGTTCTGTTCATCTTTTCCCGTAACCGCAATCAGAATATCCGCATGCTCCACCCCGGCCTCAGAAAGCGTTTCCATATCAAGACCACTTCCGATAATCCCCATGACATCATACTGCGCCGTTACATTATGGACAATGTCCGCTTTCAGGTCTATAGCGGTTATATCATGTTCCTCTTCTGCACTTAGTCGTTCTATCAGTTTTTCCCCGACCTTGCCGCAGCCTACAATAATAATCTGCATTCCATACTCCTTTTTATAAGCAAGTCTTTTTTCTTATTCTACAAATCTTTTATTGATATTCATTATAGACTCTTTTATAAAATTGTCAAGTAAAAACAGAAAAATTTCAAAGTTTTTCCGCTTGTCTTGACTTTCTATATATAAACTGATACACTATTCGGGAAGAAAAGGAGGCCTATTCATGCCTTGTTCGCCTTTAACAAAACACATGCGGCGGGTATTTTATCTTTCCTGGCTTGTATATTTTGTTGGATACCTTGCGCGCTTAAATTATGGTGCCGTAATGGCTGAAATTATTCTTTCGGAACAGATTTCCCGCGGGCAAGCCGGGCTTGTCAGTACTGGGGCTGCCATCACTTATGCCCTCGGACAAATTGTAAGCGGCGTTTTGGGCGACCGATTTTCGCCCCGCCTCATTATTTTTTCTGGTCTTCTGACCTCGGCACTTTGCAACCTCGCTATGCCGCTTGTCCCAGATTTACGCGCCCAGCTTTTTTTCTGGTGCATCAACGGATTTGCACAAGCCATGCTCTGGCCGCCGATGCTCCGCATTTTTACGGAAACTTTCCGGAAAGAAGATTTGTCGAAGATGTATGTGCGGGTGTCTACCTCGACAACAGCAGGCACCATCGCTGTGTATCTTCTCGCTTCTCTTTGTATTACGCTCGGAAGCTGGCGCCTCGTTTTTTATGTTTGCAGCGGGCTTGGGGTTCTCACCTCCCTTCTCTGGCTTCGCGGTATAAAACCCTTTGCCGAGAAAACGGAAACACTGTCTCCTGTTACGCCCGTCCCCCCTGCCGTAACCATGTCGAGCGCCCGGCTTTCCTTCCAACTTCTTGCTGAGGCCGGTCTTTTTCTGCTGGCTGGTGCTATTTTCCTGCACGGTATTTTAAAAGACAGTGTAACGACCTGGATGCCGTCTTTCATCATGGATACTTACCATTTAACGAGTGCCGTTTCTGTTCTTTCTACTGTTGTAATGCCCATTTTCAGTATGCTCTGCTTTTATGTTGCTTCATTTTTAAATGACCGAATTTTTAAAAATGAAGTGACGACCTCTGCCTTCTTTTTTGGATTTGCTTTTCTCGGCAGTCTCGGCATCCGTCTGTTCATTGGATATAGTCCGCTTTTATCCCTCGTCTTTGGTACGCTCATTACCTCTGCGATGTACGGCGCAAACCTGATGCTGATCACAGT
>JAZSDW010000076.1:0-23384 GCA_045531355.1 Clostridia bacterium
CTGCTTTCAAGAAATCCGGCCTCCAAAAATGATTAATTATCATTCCTATAAATAGTGCAATAACCGATGCTCCCACAATATGTATTGGTAGACGGCTTTCAATTGTTTTTGCCACTACTGCAATCAAAATTGATATTGCTATTCCCCCAATAATTCCCCACACCTTTTTTATTATTTTCATATTATACCTCTTTTCAACAAATTTCGACAATCTTTATAGGTTCATGCCAAATCAGGAGAAAAAATCATCTTCTTATATATCGAAAGCGGACAATTCGTATGGGGGGATTGCATCTTTACAAGATACAACAAAGCTACTAATGTTTGTTGCCAGCAAAAGAGATTTGTTTATGTTCCCTGTTTGCATATACTTGGTTAAAAATGCCGCAGAGAAGCTATCCCCTGCACCAACCGTCGATACAACCTTAACCTTTTTCGCTTGACATGTATAAGATTTTTTATCCACACAATCATAAACAAGAGCGCCTTTATCGCCTTTTGTTATAATGATAATTTTTAAATTACCGAAGTCGTTGCTTAAGGTTTCAACACATGCCGCGTCAGACAACTGCCCTTTGTTCAAAAGGCGCATAACGGTAGGAAGTTCTTCATCGCTTATTTTAATAATCGTAGCGGTTTGGAATGCAAATTTTACGATTTCTTCCTCATAAAATGGTGGGCGTATATTCATATCAACGAATACATCAGTAAAAGCGGCTTTGTCTATCAACTGCTTCAATGTGTTACGATTATTTGTATGTCTAAGTGCCAATGTTCCAAAATACAGAACATCAAAGGCGTGCTTTATATGTAGAGGCTGGATATAATCATACGCAACTTCGTCTAACAAATCGTAAGACGGAACCATATCTTCGTCAAGTGTTACCATGCACTTACCTGTTTCTTTTTCCGAAAGGGAGATATATTCTGTATGTATCCCGAGCTTTTCTATTTCGCTGATGGTTCTTTTGCCTAAAGCGTCTTTCCCTACAGCGGTGGCGATCCACGCCTCTGCTCCGCATTTTTTGCAGTGTGCAGAAAAATTCATTGGAGCACCGCCGAGATGCGCATCCGTTCCATGTATGTCCCAAAGGACCTCGCCAAAAGCTAATATTTTCATATAGGTACCTCCTGCGTTCATTCTGCGTTTTAATGGGGTTTGCTGTACATAATTCCGCTGCCTACGACGAGAAGAATGTTCTTTGTCGGATTCCAGACCGTATCAAAATCATTCACAGGATAAGGGTAATTGCCTACATACGGGCAAAGCTCTACGGTTATTGTAGGTTTTTTGAAATTGCGGTAAACATAATCAAAGAAGGACCCTCCCACGCCTGTTCCGCTTTCTCTGTATTCTATAAACCCGGTATCGTTTTTTATCAATCCGTTAATATATGTAGGGTTTTCCGGGTTATCTGCCCAGTAAAAAATCTGTCCCTGCGTGTGAAACGACAAATATGCAGAAAACAGGTTATTATCCACATAGTCTGAAACAGCGATTGTTTCCGGCTCGCTATATGGGTAATCGCCGTTAAAGCCTGTAGAGCCTCTTGGATTTCTGTTTGTTCCCGGGGACCAGTCTTTGTTGTAATTCCAGTTAAGGTCTACGCCGCGAACATTTGCTTTCCATGCCTTATACCCGTATCTCGGGCTCTCGTATATGCCCATAGATGCAATTTCTTCGTGGTTACTTGTAGCGTATATCCCATTTATAACGAGGTTAACGCCATCAGGATTTACCATGGGCACGATGCAAAATGTTATATTATTAAGGATTTCCCGCACATTATACTGATTCCACATACCGCCATATCTGTATGCGTAGGCATATCTGTCAATTGCATACATCAGATAGGTGGTTGCTATGTATTCACGCGCATGATGCGTTCCGCACACAAAAATTTTTTCAGCACCTCTGCCGAATTCAATCATCAACAGGTCTCTGCCTTCCACCGATTTGCCGATGGAAGATGTTTTTATAAGTTCAGGATACATATTTTTTAGTTGTTCCGCATCATAGGCCATGGTTTCATAACTGTATTGCTGATATGGATTAATAACATATTGTGCGTATGCCGGATATGTCATATAAATATAATCATTAAAATTAAATGTGTCAATATCGGCAAATATTTCATGGTTAAAGCTGTATGGGGTGCCTAAAGTTATCAATCCGCCATCGTACGCAATATTGCACCCTTTAAGTTCGACAAGCTCACGCAAAGAAACAAATATAATAGAATCCTTTACAAAAAATTTGTGCTTTAAATTTTTCAAATCAGTCCATTCAGAGATGAGCGTAAAATCAAAACGATTCCCGGCTGCAGTAACGCTGCAAAATCCGATGTAAGCTTCAACCCATTTCACATCTAAACCTAAAATCGGTGCAAAAGTGAACAAATCTACATAAGTTTTATCAAACACCATCACGGGGGCAGGCAGTTTGGTTTCAACACCGTTTATAATAACGGTTTCTTCGTTTATTGCCATTACAACGGAAATTTCTTGTACGCTTTCAACGGAGTCGTATGCAAAGGCGGATGTTGAAGGAAGAATTAAAAAGATATTTATCAAAAAAATTACAATAAGTTTTTTCATAGTATAGCTCCTTTTATTACGATAGACATTTGTCACGCAGGGATTAAAAATTATGCAGGGGAGCCTTTTTGGCGCTGCCAACATTTCTGCGGCCATTATATCACAAAAAGGGTGGGAAAGTCAATCCCGTGTTAAGGGGAGAAAACACAAAAAATCGCAGAATTTGACGGAAATTAGTTGACAAGACAAACGCAATATGTTAAAATGTGAAGGTAAAGAAAAAGTTTTTTGGTGGAAGGAGGAAGAAAAATGGAAATTTTTGATGTGATTGACCAGCTGGAGGATTTAATTGAAAACAGCTTTACTTGGCCTATTTTTCATAAGACAATGATTGATAAAGAAGACTTTATGGAGCTTTTGAGCGATATTCGCCTGCGCCTTCCGGAAGATTTAAAGAAAGCAAAGTGGGTAACCGAGCAGAGAACGACAATTATTGAAGAGGCGCATAAGGAAGCGGCGGATATTATCCGCAGCGCAGAGGAGCAGAAGCAGCAGCTCGTAGATGAGCACGAAATTACAAAGCAGGCATATGACCAGGCAAACGAGGTGCTCGCAAACGCGCAGAAAAATGCAAGAGAAATTCGCCTTGGCGCAAGACAGTATGCCGACGATGTGCTGGCAAACATATCCACACGGCTTGAAAACATGTCCGCCGAAGTGCAGGCCGGCCGTGAGGAACTTCGCAAATAACATAATAAAAAGAGCGCGAAAAATGCAAAGAAGAAATTCATCTATTCATGAATTTCTTCTTTTTTATTGCCTTGGAACATGCTTCGTCCCAGGCTTCCTTTTTATTTATATGGAAATTCGCTCAACGCGCACCGCCTTGCCCGCGGAATCCGTTTCGATGAAAAGGGCGCAGGTCTGGTGCCGGCCTTCCGCCACAGCAAAGGGCTGGCGCACGGAGGAGAGGAATCTTTGCACGGCAATATCTGAGCGCGCGCCTAAAACGGAATCGACGGCACCGCACATGCCGACATCGGTGATGAACGCCGTGCCACCAGGCAAAATCATTTCGTCCGCCGTTTGCACATGCGTATGTGTGCCACAAAGGGCGCTGATGCGGCCGTCGGCATAAATGCCGAGCGCTTTTTTTTCGCTTGTGGCCTCGGCGTGAAAATCGACGAGGATATGCGGCGTGTCAATCGTTTTTAAAATAGCATCCAGTGTGAGGAAGGGGCTTTCTGCCGGCAAATCCATATAGAGCCTGCCGATGAGATTGATGATGCAAAGCGTTTCGCCCGCATCGGTCTGATAGAGATACACGCCGCGTCCCGGGTCCCCAGCAGGGAGGTTATGCGGCCGGAGAACGGGCATGGTGTCCATAAGAGAAACAATTTCTTTTTTTGACCAGACATGGTTCCCGGTTGTAAACACATCTACGCCCGCAAAAAGGAGCGTTTCGGCATGCACGCGTGTAAGGCCGAAGCCACCGGCAACATTTTCGCCGTTGGCAACGCAAACTTCGGCTTTATATTGTTTCCGAAGCATCTGCACCGTTTCCAAAACGGCGGACCTTCCGGCTCTGCCGACAATATCGCCCAGAAAAAGGATTCTCATAGCATACTCCTAACGGCGAAGCGCCTTCATGTTTTCTAAAACGCTATAGGGAATAGAGAGATTTCCGAGCCCCTTGCCAATCGAAATGTGGGGCTTCATGGCGCCGTGAAAGTCGGTCCCGCCGGAAATGGCCAGATCCAGCTTTTTGGCAAGCGCCTGATATTCGTTTTGCATTTCGGGCGTGTACTCCGTATAATAGCCTTCAATGCCGTCCATACCGGCGTCCTTTAGGTCTGAAACAAAAGCATAGAGTTCCTCGCCGGAAAGACGCGTCAAGTGCAGATGCGCAAGGAAAGCAAGGCCGCCGGCTGACTTAATCAGCTCCACGGCATCGCGGGGCGTTAAAAGCTGCAAGGTGGAATAGCCTGGTTTTCCGTTTGCCAGATATTCGTCAAATGCTTCCTTTACGGAGCCGACATAGCCGCGGTTGACCATCACGCGGGCAAAATGCGCCCGCCCCACAAGGCCGTTCGGCGCCAATCCCAGCGCATCCTCCACCGTAATGGGGAAGCCGATTTTCTGGAGATTTTCCGCCGTATCATAATTGCGCTGCATCCGCACGCGCCGGATTTCCTCCAGCTTCTCCAAAAAGTGCGGATTTTCAAGGTCCACAAAATAGCCGAGAATATGCGTTTCTGTCTTGAATTTGGCGGAAAGTTCAATGCCGGGGACAACCTCGACCCCGACCTCGACGCCGCGTGCCATGGCTTCCTTCACGCCGTCAATAACATCGTGGTCCGTCAAAGAAATAGCGGCAAGGCCCGCGGCCTTTGCCGTATCCACGACCTCGGCGGGCTGCATGGCGCCGTCGCTTTTTACAGAATGGGTATGCAAATCAATAAGCATAGTATTTCTCCTGATTTTTTCTTTTATTATACCCCCTGCATCGTAAAATTGCAAGGAGATTTTTCCTTTTTTAGTGGAAAGCGCGGTCGAAGGTAATCACCGCAAAGTACGAGGGGTTCTGCATTTTCAGTTTTGCATCAAAGACGGCGGAAAGTGCAGAATTGGACATGGAAAACCTGTGCGGCACCACAAGGTCAAAAATCAGATTGGTATGCGTGTCGCCGGAGACGACGCGGAAATCGTGAATCGAGAGGGACGCGTCTATTTCTGCTGCGATGCGGCAGACGATAGCTTGAAGCGTATGGGTGAGGGCGTCATCGGTTGCAATCGGGTCGAGGTGCGCGGTAATCAGGACGCCGAGTTCTTCAAGTACCTTTCGCTCGGCAAGGTCAATTGCATCGTGGATTTTCAGAATATCACAGTCTGCCCGCACCTCTGCGTGTACCGAGGCGATAAAGCGGCCGGGGCCGTAGTTATGCACAATCAGGTCATGCGTGCCCGTAACGCCGGGACAGGCGCGGATGCGCGATTCGATTTCGGAAACGAGCGCGCGCGGCGGCGCTTGCCCCAAAAGCGGGCCGAGCGTCTCTTTTAAAAGGCCGATGCCCGACCAAAGCACAAACAGAGAAACAGCAAGCCCCATATAGCCGTCAAGCGGCAGGCCAAAAGCGCTCGAGAAAGCGCAGCTAAAAATCGTCACCAGCGTGACGAGCACATCATTTAAGCTATCTCGGCCGGAGGCAGAAAGGGCTACCGAACCGATTTTCTTTCCAAGGCGGCTCATGTAAAGCCAAAGAAAAAGCTTTGCCGGCACGGAGAGGGAAAGAAGAATAAGAAAAAGTGCGGAGATGTGAAGCGTTTCCGGATGCAGAATTTTCCGCGCGGCGCTTCCCAAAAGCTCTACGCCGAGGAATAAAATCAGAAACGAGACGAGAAGGCCGGAAATGTATTCGATACGCCCGTGGCCGAATGGATGCTCCTCGTCCGACGGCTTTTCGGAAAGGCGAAAGCCGAGCAGGGTAACAGCCCCCGAGCCCATATCCGAAAGATTATTGAAAGCATCGCCAATAACGGCCACGCTCCCCGACAAGGTGCCGACCGTGCATTTGATGATAAAGAGAAGAAAATTTGTGATAAGCCCGACAAGGCTTCCTCTTGTTAAAAGCGTTTTGCGTTCTCGTTCTTCCATATACTATCCTTTCTTAAAGGTGCGAAGTTTCTTCCGCCACGACATGGCAGGAACGGATTCCATAATACGAAAAGGCAGCCACCGCCTCCTCGCTGATTCGTTCGCCGCAAACGGCGATGGGAACGGCAGGCGGACAGGCAATTGTGTCCAGCGCCAAAATTCTGCCAACGGCAGCCGCAGAAGGCACACACACCGAAGGCGAAAATGCAGCCGTGCGGATATCCATAACCGTCTCCGGTTTGGAAAGCGGCGGCATCGCGTCCGAAAGCGGCGGGCGCTTTGGAAGAGCAAGGAGTGCCGATTCTAAAAGCGGGAGCGCATTTTCAGGGACCGCAGGCGTTAGCATAAAGACGACAAAATCCGGGTCGGAAAATTCACAAACGATATTTTGCCTATGCAGATATGCCGCGACAGCCTTGCCGGTATAGCCATAGGGCTTTGTTGCGAGTGTGAGCTTCAAAGGCTCTGTACCGACAAGGGAAAAGCCGGCACATAAAAGACGCGTTTTCAGCGCAGAAAGCGATACAGCTATACTGGCAAGACGGTGGGGATAGTTGTCTGCGAGAAGCGCATTTGCGCGGTCGAGCGACTGCAGAAGGAGATAAGAAGGGCTGCTGGAGCCAAAAAGCGCCATCGCGCGCTTTGCTGCTTCCTGCACAAAGGGCGGAAGGGCATTCTGAAGGTGCAAATACGCACCGCCGGTTAAAACGGGCAGCGTTTTGTGCGCACTGTCGCAGACGAGATCGGCACCGAGGGAAAGCGGGTGCAAATCCGGCTTTAAGAAGCGGAGATAGGCACCATGGGCATTGTCCACCAAAAGAAGAACACCCCGTTTTTTGCAAACGGCAGAAATGGCTGCAATATCCGCGATGTGCCCCAGGTAGTCGGGGCTCGTAATATAAAGCGCTGTGTAAACGCCGGTCGCGAGCGCCTCGTCGATTTTTTCGGGCGAAAGCGTACAGGAGAGATAGTCTGAATCCGGACCGTATAGCCAGCTGACGGCACATCCTGTAAGCGCCGCCGCGGAAGAGAAGGCGCGGTGCGCATTTCGCGCGGCCAGAATATGTGGCGTATGGCCGGTGGCATTGGCGTATACAACCGAAAGGAAAACCATCGCGCGGATACATTGGGAAGCGCCTTCCACCGAGTAGATTGTGCGCGCGCCAAAGAGCGAGGACGCATTTTTCTCACTTTCCGCCACAATGCCGCAAGGGGCATACAAATCGTCTGCCCCAAAAATCTCGGTAATATCAAGCGCCTCCATCCCGCCGACGCCCTTATGGCCCGGCATGTGAAGCCGGATGGGGTTTTTCTTTCGGTAGGCTTCTACAAAATCGCAAATGGGTGTGTTCATTTTGCATCCTTTCGCAACGCGCGGTCTACGGCAACCATGATTGCACATTCCATGCGCTTTTTAAAGAGCGTACAGCCATACGAGTAGGTGCCGCGGATTTCGCCGGTTGCATGGTAGGCATTCGCCGCGCAACCGCCGGCGCACCATAGTCGCGCCCAGCAGTCGGTACATTCAGGCCTTGCATATACATTACAGGCCGCAAACTGTGCCTGCACCTCCGGCTTTAAAACGCCCTCGTAAATATTGCCGAGGCAAAAGGCTTCATCGCCCACAAACTGATGACAGGGGTATAAATCGCCCCAGGGTGTAACGGCCATATACTCCGTGCCGGAGCCGCAGCCGGAAATCCGCTTGTAGATACATGGGCCGCCGGCAAGGTCAATCATATAGTGATAGAAGGTGAAGGGCTTGCCCGCCTTCTCCCTTTCCAGAAGAAGCGAAGCCAGCTTTTCATATTGGTCAAAAAGAATCGGCAAATCCGCGTCCGTAAGCGCCGCCGCATCGCCGGGCGGACATACGACCGGCTCGAGGCTCAGCTCCGTAAAGCCAAGGTCGAGCATGGTGCGGATATCCTCTAAAAAGTCGGGATTCGCATGGGTGAAGGTGCCGCGGATATAATAGTCCTTTCCGCCGCGCTTTTTAACAAATTCCTGAAATTTCGGCACGATGGTGTCCCAGCTTCCGTTGCCGGCGTAGTCCACCCGATACCGGTCATGTACTTCCTTCCGTCCGTCGAGACTTAAAACGACATTGTGCATTTCGCGATTGGCAAACTCCATCACATCGTCATCGAGCAGAACGCCGTTTGTCGTCAGCGTAAAGCGGAAGCGTTTCCCCTTTTCTTTTTCAATGGAACGGGCATAGGCCACAAGGTCTTTTACAACCTGAAAATTCATAAGCGGCTCGCCGCCAAAAAAGTCTACCTCTAAATTGTGGCGTGTGCCGGAATTTTCTACGAGAAAATCAAGCGCGCGCTTGCCTACTTCGAAGGGCATCACGCTCCGCTCGCCATGGTACTTTCCCTGACTTGCAAAGCAGTAGGAACAGTTTAAGTTACAGGTGTGGGCGATGTGCAGGCAAAGCGCCTTGATAACGCCGCTTGTTTTTTCTTTGAGGTGTCCGGCTTTATCCATAAAGGTATCCGGTGCAAAAAGCTGGCCGGCATCCTGAAGCGCCAAAATGGAGGCATAGCAGGCCTCGGCTTCGGCCTGCGAGCCGTAGCGGGCGCCCATTTCCTTGATAAGCGCATCCTTCTCTTCTGTTTCAAACCGTGCAATCATATCGTAGGCCATAGGGTCGACCGCGTGCACGGCGCCGGAGCACACATCGAGGACGATATGATAGTCGCCCAGTATATACTGATGAATCATGTTCGTTCTTCCTTCCTATATAAAAAGAGGCTGGGACAAAATGAAGCGTTCTACCGCCCAAAGCACCACGCCCTCCCCAAAGGGGCAGAGGACAACGCCTTTTTAAAGCGCGGTTGTTCCATTTTGTCGCAGCCTCTTTCCGTAAATCAGCTTATTTGCTTTCCTTTGTGCTTTCGCACTGCTGGTTGGCAATGCCACAGCTGGTTTTGCAAGCAGACTGACACGAGGTCTGGCATTCGCCACAGCCACCGGTTTTTGCACTTTCGCAAAGATTGCGGGTTGCAATGGTTTGAATATGCTGCATGTAAAAGCCCTCCAATCCTTTATTTTACTAAAGTATACCATAGATTCCGTGTAAAGTCAATAGAATTTTCATATTCCGGCAAAAGGAAACATATATATAAATCAAAAACGAAGGGGGAAAGAGAATGGAGTTTACGCTTAAGAAGGAAACGGTGACAAGATGGGAAGAAAAGAGCCCGAAACAAACGGAGGTTATAACGGAAAGTGATGTGATTGTTCCGGATGCAAAGCCGGATATGGGGCGGATTTTAAAAATCACAGGCATCGCGCGCGTGGGAGATTGCCAGCGGCAGGGGGACCGGCTTCTCCTTTCCGGTACGGCCGACTACTGTATTTTATACGCGCCGGAAAGCATGGAAGGAAACGAAATTGAGAGCCTTGAAATTCAGCTTCCCTTTAAAGATATTCTCACCGGCCTTTCCGAGGAAGAGGGCACGCTGGACGCACAGGCGGAGCTTTTAGAGGCAGACGCGGTGCTCCTCAATTCGAGAAAGTTTTCTGTCAAAGGTACGGTGGGGCTTCAGGTGATTGGAAGAGAAAAAAAGGAGTATGCCTTGGCCGTGGGCGTCTGTGCAGAAAAAGAGGCGGCGCAAAAAACAAAAACGGTCTCTGCAACCTGCATGGCAGGGTTTGGGGTAGCCTCGGCCTCGGCCGGGCAGAGAATGGAGGTACCGGGGGAACTTCCGCCCATCGCATCCATTTTACAGACTTCGGCAAGCATTGTAGAGGAAGATGTGAAGGTCATTACAGGAAAACTAATATGCAAAGGAAATATCCGGGTGGAAATCTTATATAATGGCCCCGACGGCCTGCCGGTTTTGATGGAGCACGCCCTTCCCTTTACAGAGATTCTGGACATTCCGGCGGCCGAGGAGGGCATGACCTGTTTTACGGAGTATACCGTCCTTGATGTGTATTGCGAGGCTGACGAGGACGACGAAAGCGGGCGAAGCTTCGGTGCAGAAGTGCTCATGGAAATCCGGGGCGAGGTCTGGAAGGAAGAGAAGCTGGAAATATTGGAGGATTTCTATATCCCGGGCGAAAAAACAGAGATTGAAACGGAAGAACTGCTGATAGAGGACATGGTGATTTGCGAGAGAGAGGGGCTGGCCGTCCGGAAAACGATTTCGACGGGTGACGATGCTCCGCCGATTGCCAAGTGCATACAGATTTCCGCCGTGCCGGTGGTAACGAAGGTTGCACTTTCCGGCGGGACGGCGGAAATTGAAGGCCATGCGGATGTGCAGCTTTTGTACCTTACAGACGGCGGGAACCCCTATCTTTTAAAGGAACGCGTACCGTTTGCGCTGTCGATGCCGACAAAGGCGCCGGATAAAGCCGGTATTTCCTGCCGCGTCGGCCTTGCGAATGCAGGCTATGCGATGGAGGATGCGGCGCGTGTGGAGGTGCGGTTAAACCTCGAGATATGCCTGCGCCTTTGCGGACAAAGCTGCATAGAGAATATAAAGGATGCACAGGTTTTAGGAACGGACACCGCGAGAGCGGCCGTGGTGATTGCGTTTGCAAATGGAAAGGAAAGTCTTTGGGATTTGGGAAAGAAATATGGAACAAGTGCCGAAACCATTCGCGCGTATAACGGAGCGGATCTGGCGGCCGTGCCGGCAGAAGGTACCCGGCTTCTGATTCCTTGAGGGGGCGGCTGTGTGCGCACCTGGCAGAGGTGGAGCACTATCTCTGCCAGGTGCGAATGAAGAAGAAAACCTGCAAAAGGGTGCAAAGGGGGCTTCGGGTGGCTACGCTAATGAAATGTCTCCATACAAAGCATCCCCCGAAACGATAATGGGAAAACTCGCCATTTTTATTCCGGACGGAAAGCTGGTGCCGGAAACGGAAACAATCGGAACAGGAGAATGCACCTATTGGCACTATGAAAAGCCGCGCGGACTGCTGGCAAAAAAGCGGGAGAGACGCCTTCTTTCCCGCTTTGGAAGCGGATGCTTTGGCGTGCAGAAACCAGAATGCGAGAAGGCAGGCATTCCCTGTCTTTCAGGGGAGGCTTCTTCGCTTGTGCATGCCGTCTTTCCCGCGGCGTTGCCCCGGGGCGTCGAGCGCGTTACACTTTTTTTGGGGCAAGGGTATAAGGTGGAAAGCCTTTGCCGTCTTTCGGAGCGGGTGCGCTATCTAGAGATTATACAAGGACCGGGGAGTGTAGAAATTGCAGAAATTCTGCAGGCAGAAACGGGACAATGTATTCCGGTTCGCCGGGCGCCTTCCGCCGGCTTTTTGCCGCTTCGGCTTCCCGGCGCGCCGGGTGGGGACGGCATCGATCTTTCGAAAGCTGAAACCGGGTGTGCGTTCCTGCCGCCGCCGAGGATGCGGCGCCTGTGGCCCTACACAGACAAGAGCGGAGGAACGCTGGCGGCGCTTCTTTCTTTTTTTGACATGGAAGCGACAGATGCCCGCATTTTCTTGTCGAAAATCACAAAATAAGAGCAGGTTTTAGTGAAGAATTCATGGAAAAACAATAAAAATTTCTTGACAAGAGATATGCAATGTGATATAATACAAAAATAGGTTATGTGATAAGCATATGTCAAATAGAGTAGGAGTGAATATCCAATGGCAAAAGTTACGATTCTGACAGAGGACGGGCTCCGTCAGCTGAAGGAAGAACTTGAAATGCTCAAAACAAGCAAGCGCCAGGAGGTAGCCGAGAAAATCAAGCAGGCAAGAGCGTATGGCGATCTTTCGGAAAATAGCGAATATGACGAAGCGAAGAATGAACAGGCGCAAGTAGAATCCCGCATCATGGAACTGGAAGAAAAGCTGAAAAACATTAAAATTATTGACGAAACGAATATTGATACAACCGTTGTAGGGCTGGGTACGCGCGTTCGCGTTTTGGACTGCGAGTTTGACGAGGAGATTGAATATACGATTGTAGGCTCTACGGAGGCGGACCCTTCTAAGGACAGAATTTCCGATGAATCGCCCGTAGGCCGCGCGCTTTTAGGTGCAAAGGTCGGCGAAACGGTCGAGGCCGTTGTTCCTTCGGGTGCAACCTTACAGTTTAAAGTAATCAGCATTGGCAAGTAAAAGCAGCAAAAATGCGAAAAAATGGAGAGCATCCTTTGGGAGGCTCTCTTTTTTAATGAAAAAGGAATCTGCTTTCGCAGATTCCTTTTATGTTGGATTTACTCAAATTTTGCACCACATACGGAGCAGAACGCAGCGTCCCGTTCCATGTCTTTCTGGCAGACGGGGCATTTTTTTACTTTCCGGAGCGCTGCAATTTTTTCCTGCAGTTCAGCAAGACGCGCATGCGCTTCGTCCAGCGCTTCAAAGGATTCCTCGGCGCCGGCATACGATTCGTCGCCGGTTTTGTACGCCGTATAGAGCGTTTGCCCCATTTCGCGGAACATACGGTCTATTTCACGCTCTACCTCGGCCGCGGAGGCACGAAGTTTCGTGATTTCTACAAGTTCGTTCGATTTTTTTGTAACAACACGGGTCGTATGGTTGAGTTTTTCCTTTAAGGTGTCAAAAAATTCCATTTTGTTTCTCCTTTCAAGATAAACTAGCGTTCGATAATTGGCACATAGCCTTCCTTCCCGAACACATTTTTATAGGCCGGGCGGATAATCTTTCCGCCGGTGATGACCTCCTCCATACGGTGCGCGCACCAGCCCGCCGCACGGGAAATCGCAAAAATGGGGGTATACAGCTCGTGGGGGATGCCAAGCATGCTGTATACAAAGCCGGAATAAAGGTCGACATTGGCGCACATCTCTTTTTCCACGCCTTTTACGGAGGCAAAAAGTTTCGGCGTCAGCTCCTCAATCAGCGCGTAGAGCGTAAATTCATCTTCGCGCCCCTTTTCTTTCGCGAGCGCCGCAGCCTTCTGTTTTAAGATAACGGCACGCGGGTCGCTCAATGTGTAAATGGCGTGCCCCATCCCATAGACGAGGCCGGCGCCGTCAAACGCCTCGCGGCGCAGAATTTTTTCGATATAGCTGCCCACTTCTTCGCGGCTTGTAATATCGGATATGTTTTCTTTAAAATCATCAATCATATTCCGCACCTTAATGTTGGCGCCACCATGGAGAGGGCCCTTTAAGGAACCGACGGCGGCTGCAATGGCGGAATAGGTGTCTGTTCCCGTGGAGGAAACGACATGTGTGGTAAAGGAAGAGTTGTTACCGCCGCCATGCTCGGCGTGGATGATCAGGCATTCGTCCAGCGTGTCGGCTTCCAGCTTTGTGTAGCTGTTATCGGGACGGATCATATGCAAAAAGTTCTCCGCTGTGGAGAGGGACGGATTGGGGTCGTGGATAATCAGGCTCTTCATATCGTAATAATGTGCTTTGGCATAGTACCCATAGGTGACCATGGTGGGGAAGCGGGCAATCAGCTCTATAGATTGACGCAGCATGTTTTCCATCGAAATATCGTCGGGATTCTCGTCATAGGAATAGCTTGCCAAAATAGCGCGTGCCAGCTTATTCATGATATTGGTGCTGGGTGCTTTTAAAATCATATCCTCCGTAAAACCGTCGGGCAGACGGCGAAGACTTCCCAAAAGCGAGGCGAACTGCGAAAGCTCTCCTTTTGTGGGCAAGGTACCGAAAAGAAGCAGGTAGGCAACCTCTTCAAACCCGTGCCTGTCCTCTTTCCGGCAGGCGTTTACAATATCAAATACATCAATGCCCCGATAGCGCAGAACACCAGCCTCCGGAATTTTATCCCCCTCGTTTACGATGTAGCCGTGGGCGTCACCAATATTCGTGAGGCCTACCAAAACGCCGGTGTTGTCCGCATTACGAAGCCCGCGCTTTACATTATAGCGCTGGTAAAGCGACGGCTCGATGGAATAGGCGGCACGCGCCGCAGAATAAAGTTTGTCAAATGCTTGTTTCATATTTCTATCCTTTCTGTATTACTGGGGAACATACAGGGATTTGTTCTCCGTAAATCCCCGGGTAAAGGCAAAATGCCCGAATTTTTCTACTCTTTTTCCCTCTACCAGGAACTGAACTTCCTCAATGTGTGCAAGGCCGCAGAGAGAATTAACGATGGAATACACGGCCATCGTTTCCTGCGCACGGTCGCCGCTGTTTTGCCGGAGGAAAGAGGCGTCTACATTGACAAAGCAAATGCCGGCGCGCGTTTCAGCATGTAAAAGTGCGGGGTTTTCCGTTAGCGGATGGGAAAGGTCCGGGAGGGAGGAGCCCTCGAAAAGCGCTTTTAAAATAGCCTGTTCCGGCGTTTGCCCGTCCGGAAGATTCAGCTGGCGGGATTCTGCACAGAGATACCGGTTGCTCTTATCCGGAAAATAGAGTGTCAAAAGCTGCGGCACCTGACCAAGAGGGCCGGAAAGCACAATATCCGTTTTGCCGAGCGCGCCTAAAATTTCGCCGCTGTTTAAGCTCCGGAGAGGCTCGCCGTTCACCAAAAGGCGCACCTTTTCCACACCCGGCACCGCAGAGGCCGTGTACAAAACGGTGTAGCGCGAAAGAAGCCGTTCGGAAAGCGTGCCGGTATCAAAGGGCGCGGAAAGATTGATTTCCGTCACTGTACCCAGCGTGCGCACAGAAAGGAGCGTTGTCCCCTTCGGAATCACGCGGCGCATAGAAGGCGATTTCGGCCCTTCCAAAAGCGCGCGGATAGCGGCGGGGAGAAGGTCTTCCTCCGGCTGCACCCGGCAAGTTTTTTCTAAAATTGCGCTACTGTCTCTGGAAGGGAAATACAGCGTAACTGTGGGCGACGGCTTTGCCGCGCAGCCCGATAACAGACAGAGGACGCATAGGAAAATCAAAACTTTTTTCATAGCCATCCTCCTTTATAAATCGTTCGTAAGCGGAAGAACAATGCGGAAAAGGCTCCCTTCATCTTCCCGGCTTTCCACTTCGATATAGCCGCCGTGCAGTTCCACGGCGCTGAGGGCAATCGAAAGGCCGAGGCCTGTTCCGCCCGTTTCCCGGGCGCGGGCTTTATCTACCCGGTAGAACCGGTCAAAAATCTTGTTAAATTCCTCTTCTGCCATGCCAATACCGCTATCGGTAATGGTGATATAGACATTTTCCTCGTCCCGGAAAAGCTCTGCATATACCCGGCCGTCCTCCGGCGTGTATTTAATACTGTTGTCGAGAATATTGTAGACGGCTTCCCAGATTTTATCGGCATCTACGCGCAGAAAGATGCTGTCGGGGAAATGCGTTTCAAGACGGATATTTTTCTGCTGGGCGAGCGGCAAAAGCGCCCGCACGACATTCTGCATCATCGTTTGCAGATTGACGGTGGAAAAGGCAAAGATTTCCGTTTCATCCGTTGAGGAATCCAGCTTTGTCAGACTTAAAAGCTTATTGACAATGCGGGTAAGCCGGTCAACTTGCTCGTTCATGTCGGACAGAAAGTCGTTCACCATCTCCCGGTCCGTGTCCGGATTCTGAAGGAGAGAATCGCAAATAAGCTTAATGGAGCTGAGCGGCGTTTTCAACTCATGCGAGGCATTGGAAACAAATTCCTGCCTGCGGTTATCAATATCATCAATTCGCTCTACCATGAGGTTAAAGGCGGAAACGAGCGCCGCAATTTCGCCGCCGGCGCGGATATTTTCGAGCTTATGGGCATCGGTTATACTCATTTCCCGAATCTCGCCGGTAAGGCGCGAGAGCGGACGCGTAAATATTGCCGAAATCAGAATGCCTAAAAGCCCCAAAATCAAGCTGCCGGAAACGCCGATTACAACAAGGTAATAGCGAAGGAAGGCAAAGAAATCGTATATCGGGCCAGCGGATTTTTTTTCGACCAGGGCGCCCACGAGCTCGGCGTGCCGGTAAATTGGCACGACGGCCTCGAGAAATACGCCTCCCTCCTCGGGGACCGCACGCACGCTGCTTTCGCCGGAAAAGGCGCGAAGAACATGCGGGGAAGCAATCAGTTTGCCGCGGTAGCTTCCGGTTTCCCGGCTGTCAAATACGACGCGGCTCTCTTTGTCAAGAAGCAAAATTCTGTCCAGCCGGTTTTCTGAATACAGGCTGGGTGAAAAGGCGGCAGGGTCGCTCTGCCCCACGACATACTCGCCTGCAAACGAGGACAGCGTACTGGCCTTTTCCAAAAGCGTGACGGAAGATTTTTCGATACTATAGTGCTGCACCGCCTCGAGAATACAAAGAAGCATCACCAAAACGGCAAGGAGGCTTACGACAAAATGGGTGGCCACAAGGCGCAGACGCAGACTTCGGAGGTAAAGCTTAATTCTCTCTAAAATAGTACCCTACCCCCCACTTGGTAATAATAAACTTTGGTTCTGCGGGGTTCGGCTCAATTTTTTCCCGCAGCCGGCGCACATGGACATCCACCGTGCGGATATCGCCCGGATAATCGTAGCCCCACACAATATCAAGAAGGCTTTCGCGGGAATATACCTTCCCGGCATTAGAGACAAGCAGGTCAATGAGATCAAATTCCTTGACCGTAAGCTCAATCCAGCGTTCGCCGATATGAATTTTGCGGAGATTATAGTCGAGCGAAACCGCACCCGTGGCCCTTTGGCTCTTTACCGCTTCGCTCCCGGTATGTGCGCGGCGCAAAATTGCCTTCACGCGCGCCTTCAGTTCCAAAATATTAAACGGCTTTGTCATATAGTCATCCGCGCCGTACTCCAGCCCCATGATTTTATCCATATCCTCTGTTTTTGCAGTCAGCATAATAATCGGCACGCGGGAAAATTCACGGATTTTCTGGCAGACGGAAAGCCCATCCACCTTCGGCAACATCAGATCCAGGATAATGATATCAATACTTTTGTCACGGGCAAGCTTCAAAGCCTCCTCGCCATCATACGCCGTTTCGACCTGAAAGCCTTCCTGTTCAAAATTAAATTTGATTCCTTTTACTAAAAGCTTTTCATCATCCACAATTAAAATTTTCACAATGCCGAAGCCCCTTTCGCATGCCTTTTTCGTAATTTTTTCTAAAAAACCTTGATTTTAGCTGCCATTTGGTATATTATATAACAATATCCATAATATTTCAATCAAAAATTAAAAATATTTTTTCTTTATTGTAAGGAGGAATTATTTTGAAACGAAAGGTAGTGGCGATTTTCCTTTGCCTGCTTCCGCTTTTCTCTTTGATTTCCCTTGCGGCGCCTTCGGTTTCTGCGCCGCGTGCCATTTTGGTGGATGCAAAAAGCGGACTGGTGTTGTATGCAAAAAATGAGCATCAGAAAGCATACCCTGCCAGTACAACCAAGATTATGACGGCGATTTTGGCGCTGGAAAACGGGAACCTGGAGGACAGGGTGCCCGTCAGCTTCAACGCGGTCAACAGTATTAGCTTTGATAGCAGCAAGGCCGGGCTTTTTGAGGGAGAGGTTTTCTCGCTTCGGGATTTGGTGTATGCGCTCATGGTCTGCTCGGCAAACGATGCGGCCAATGTCATTGCTGAGCATATTGCCGGCAGCATTCCGGCATTCGTGGAGATGATGAACCAGCGTGCTGAAGAGATTGGGGCAAAGAACACGCATTTTGTAAACACCCATGGTCTTCATGACGAAAACCACTATACTACAGCGTACGATTTGGCGATTTTGGGGCGGCACGCGATGACGCTGGAGCCGTTTTTGGATATTGTGCAAACCCGCTCGTATGTTCTGGAGCCAACGGATAAATATGAGGAGAAGCGGTACTTAAATTCTACCAATCATCTTTTAAATCCGACAAGTTCTTATTATTATCCGGATGCCATCGGAATAAAAACCGGGTATACAAGTGACGCCGGAAGCTGTCTTGTTTCCGCTGCTAAGACAGGCGGCGCTACCTATATCGCCGTTGTGCTGGGCGCAGAAAACGAAGAGGGGCAGACGATGTCCTTTGTCGATAGCCGTTCGCTTTTATCCTTCGGTGCGGCAGAGTGCCCGCCGGTGACGCTGGCAGAAGAAGGCGAATGGGTGCAGCCTGTTCCCATTTCGAAGGCAAAGGGGACGCGTGTTGTGGGCGCACATGCGGCAGAATCTGTTATCGCGGCGCTTCCCAAAGGTACGGATAAAGCAGCCGTTGAAAGGCTGGAATACATAAAAACCGACCTCGAGGCGCCGATTGCGGCAGGCACGGTTGTCGGCAAGGTGGAATACCGGTATCAGGAACTGAAAATCGGAGAAACCTATCTTCTGGCGGATACGGATATTGAAAGAAGGAGTCTCATCAGCGCATTTTTCGGCGCAATTTTCTCGTCTTTCTGGACTTACGGGATTCTTATAATCCTGGCTGCGATCTTCTTCGTGAGAAGAACAAGGAAAATGCGGGTACGCCAGAAGCGGCGCAGACAGGCAGAACTCCGCCGTCGTAATAAATATCAATAAAAAGAGGTAAGCTATGCTGGAGAAAATTCTGGCGTCCGTTGAGAAGCCGGTGCGTTATATCGGCGGAGAATACGGTGCCGTATACAAAGACCCGAAAAGCGTGAAAATTCGCTTCGCCATGTGCTTTCCGGATTTATATGAGGTGGGAATGAGCCATCTGGGGCTCCGGATTTTATATCACCTGAAAAACACAAGGGAAGATACCTTTTGTGAGCGCGCATTTATGCCGTGGGACGATATGGCGGCCGAACTTGAAAAACACAAAATGCCCCTCTTTGCAATGGAAAGCCGGGACCCGCTTTCGGTTTTTGACATTCTGGGATTTTCGCTCCAGTACGAAATGTGTTATACGAATGTGCTGGAAATGCTGCGTCTTTCCGGAATTCCGCTTTATAGCCGGGACCGGAAGGAAGCCTTTCCGTTTATCTGTGCCGGTGGCTCCTGCGCCTTAAACCCGGAGCCGCTTGCAGATTTTATTGATTTCTTCATTCTGGGCGAAGGGGAAGAGGTCAATATGGAGATTTTGGATGCGTACAGCCTGTGGAAGGACAGCGGGGCGCCGAAATCTGCATTTTTAGAAACGGTGGCGGCGATTGAGGGCGTGTATGTGCCGTCCTTTTACGAGGCCACTTTTGACGGTGAGCAGCTTCTGTCCATAAAGCCTACGCATCCGGCCGCGCCTGCGCGGGTGAAAAAGCGGATTGTACGGGATATGGACAAGTGCTATTTTCCTGAAACACAGATTGTACCGTACGGCGAAATTGTGCATGACCGTGTTTCACTGGAAATGTTCCGCGGCTGTATTCGTGGCTGCCGCTTCTGCCAGGCCGGCATGATTTACCGCCCGGTAAGAGAGCGGAAAAGCGAAACGCTTCTGGAGTTGGCGGATAAGCTTTTGTCTTTTACGGGCTACGAGGAAGTGTCGCTTCTTTCGCTCAGCACGAGCGATTATACCGAGCTTCCGGAATTTACAAGAAAACTTCTCGACAAAACGGAGGAAAAGAGAATAAGTCTTGCGCTTCCGTCGCTTCGCATTGATAATTTTTCGATGGAGTTGATGCAGCGGATTCAGAAGGTCCGAAAAACGGGGCTTACTTTTGCGCCTGAGGCCGGTACCCAGCGGATGCGCGATGTCATCAACAAGGGGCTTACGGAGGAGGATGTCCTTCGCTCTGCCGCCATCGCCTTTGCAGGCGGGTATAAAAATATAAAGCTTTATTTTATGATAGGCCTTCCGACGGAGACCGAGGAAGATGTGGCCGGCATTCCGCTTCTTGCAAAAAAAGTGGTTGATACGGCGTATGGCGTGCCAAAGAAAAAGGGCGAAAAGCCGGTAGGGGTCACGGCCAGCGTTTCTTCTTTCGTGCCGAAGCCCCACACGCCCTTCCAATGGGCGGCGCAGGACTCGGTCGAAACGCTTCGCAAAAAGCAGGAGATTCTTTGCAATACGGTGCGTTCCAAACGGCTGACGATTAACTATCACGAGTCAAAATTAAGCGTTTTGGAGGGCGTATTTGCCCGCGGCGACCGGCGCCTTTGCGCCGTTTTGGCAAGAGCGGTTGAACGCGGCTGTCGGTTTGACGGCTGGAGTGAGCATTTTGACTATGAAGCCTGGATGCAGGCGTTTGCCGATTGCGGCGTAAGGCCGGAAAGCTATACAAGGGAAAGAAGCGTCGATGAATGCCTGCCGTGGGACATTGTGGACTGCGGCGTATCGCGCGCATTTCTCCTTCGTGAGAAGGAGCGCGCCGAGCGGGCAGAGGTAACGCCCAACTGCCGAAGCGCATGCAGCGGCTGCGGGGCGGCCGCGTGGAAGGCGGGTGTTTGTCATGTATAAATATATCGTGCGGTATAGAAAGTGCGGTGACGCCAAATATATTTCGCACCTCGATTTTTTAAGATCGATACAAAGGGCGATGCGCCGGGCAGAATTGCCGCTGAAATTTTCCGAGGGCTTTAATCCCCATCCGTGCCTTGCATTTGCCCACCCTTTGGGCGTCGGCATTGCGGGAGAGCGGGAGCTTTTCGAGGTGGAACTTACAGAAAAATGCGAAACAATTGTAGAGCGCCTTTCGCCGAAGATGCCGCGCGGCATCGAGATTCTGGAAGCGACGCCTTGTGAAAAAAACAATTTTGCAACTGTGGCGCGCGCGGTATACGCCGTCTGTCCGGAAGTCTTACCGGGCGCGGAAAAGATAGAACACTTTCTGGCCCTTGGGGAAATTCAAATGGAAAAGCGGACGAAAAGCGGCGTAAAAATGGCAGACATCCGGCCCGATGTTTTCGGGATATGGCAGGAAGACGATACGCTTTTTTTGCGGCTTTCTGCCGGGAGCCAGGCAAACTTAAAACCATCAACCGTGCTGGATGCGATGGCGGCGTATCTTCCGGACTATTCCCCCGGCTTTTGCCGCTATACAAGGCTGGCTTTAACGGACGAAGCGGACCGGCCGATTTAGCATTGGAAAGCCGAAAGAACGAAAAAATTTTTAAACTTTAAAAAAAGATTTGCTTTCTTTGAAAAAAGAATATATAATATAGATAATGGGATTTTATGAAAAGGCCGGAAACTTTCGGCTATATGCCCATAAATGAAGGAGGAAATAGCATGTTTGGCTATAGGCAGGATGTAGGCATTGACCTTGGAACGGCTTCCGTTTTGGTATATGTCCGCGGCAGAGGTATCGTTTTAAAGGAGCCATCCGTAGTTTCGATTGATAAGAATACAGGGAAGGTGCAGGAGGTTGGCCTCGAGGCGCAGCGCATGATTGGCCGTACGCCCGGCAACATTGTTGCCATTCGTCCGCTTCGCGACGGGGTAATTTCCGATTATGACACAACCGAGAAAATGCTGAAATATTTTCTGAAAAAGGTCTGCAATAAGCGCCTTTTCCGTCCCAGCGTGATTGTTTGCGTGCCCTCCGGTGTTACCGAGGTTGAGGAAAGAGCCGTAATTGACGCGGCGATGCAGGCCGGCGCAAGACGGGTGCACCTCATTGAAGAGCCGATTGCAGCGGCGATTGGTGCGGGAATTGATATTGCAAAGCCTTACGGTAGCATGGTTGTAGATATCGGCGGCGGCACAAGTGATGTCGCAGTCATTTCGCTCGGCGGCATCGTTGTGAGCAATTCCATTAAGGTCGCAGGGGATGCGTTTGACGACACTTTGGTGCGGTATATCCGTAAAAAACATAATATCTCGATTGGTGACCGTACGGCCGAGGATATGAAAATCAAAATCGGTTGCGTGTTCCCCAGAGAAGAAGAAGAAAGCATGGAAATCCGTGGGCGTTGCCTTGTATCCGGGCTTCCGAAAACCATTACGGTTACATCGACGGAGATGCTGGAAGCACTGGAAGAGCCGGCCAATGCCATTGTGGATGCCGTGCATGCCGTTTTGGAAAAAACACCGCCGGAGCTTGTCGGTGACATCAGCAACAGCGGCATTGTGCTGACAGGCGGCGGCTCGCTGATTCACGGGCTTGACCTTCTTCTGCAAAAGGAAACCGGCATCAGCGTGCGCATTGCGGAGGACGCCGTTTCGTGCGTGGCCATCGGTACCGGCAAGGCACTGGATAACATTGATTCCTTAAAGGAAAATGTGAGCGTAAGTAAGCGTAAATATTAAAAATCATGGCTCGGGGCAGGGTGCAATTCCCTACCGGCGGTATAGCCCGCGACGCGGCCCATTGAGGGGCTCGCTTGATTCGGTGAAATTCCGAAGCCGACGGTATAGTCCGGATGAAAGAGCAAAACTGTATTTCTGTGCCCCTGCCCAAAGGCAGGGGCTTTTGATTTAAAAAAAGCAGACATAAGGAGAATCAACATGAAAATAAAAAATTTAATTCGTATTGCAATGCTGGGAGCGATTGGATATGTGCTCCTCATTCTTGAGTTTCCTATTTTTCCGGCGGCACCGTTTTTAAAATTGAACGGAAGCGATCTTCCGGCGCTTTTAGCCGCGTTTTCAATGGGGCCGCTTTCCGGCTTTCTGGTGGTAATACTTACAAACCTTCTGCACCTTTTGCAGACCGGGAGCGGCGGTGTCGGCGAGCTTGCCAATGTGCTCGTTTCCGGCGCGCTCGTACTGACGGCAGGCCTATTCTACCGGAGATTTCATACCAAGCGCGGCGCTTTTTTGGCGCTTTGCCTTGCAAGCGTTGTCATGATTGGGATGGCGGGGATTTCCAACCGGCTTATTCTGCTACCCGCGTATATGCCGGGAGCAGAAAGCAGCGTATATCTTTCCCTCATCCTCAGCGCTATTTTACCTTTCAACGCGATAAAAGCCGTGCTCGTAACCATTTTGACTATGCTTCTTTATAAGCCGCTTTCGCCGCTTCTAAAGTGGTGAAGAAACCAAACAAACAAGGGATTCCTGCTTTTTGCAAAAAAAGACTTGCAATCTAACCGGAAACATGGTATAATAATCTGTGCATCAAGATGGCCCCTTGGTCAAGCGGTTAAGACATCGCCCTTTCACGGCGGTAACACGAGTTCGATTCTCGTAGGGGTCACCATTCGGGCCCTTAGCTCAGTTGGTTAGAGCATTCGGCTCATAACCGAACGGTCCCGGGTTCGAGTCCCTGAGGGCCCACCAGGAAAAAGCATCGACTATGTCGGTGCTTTTTTCATCGATATAAATTCCTGACGGAAGTTGCGATATGTACTTCGTACGCGATATATCTTCGATGCGATATGTTGCTTCGCAACGAGAAAAGGAATTTATATCATATCGCAACGAAACGAAGTTGAGTTATATCGAATTTTCGAAGAAAATATATCGCACGAGCGAGAGCGAGTATATCGCTTAAAAATTACTGCATCTATTATGTAAAG
>JAZSDW010000012.1:0-3328 GCA_045531355.1 Clostridia bacterium
AAAAAGAGTGGTACCGCGGATTTTACAAATTCGTCTCTTTAACAGATTTAAATTTGTTAAAGAGGCTTCTTTGTTTTAAAATCTATTTTTCTGACAAGGAGATGCTGTATGGAAAATAACGAAACGCTAGAACATCTACAAAAAGAATATGAAAACGACCGTTTTGCCACGAATGCAGGATGTCGCATTATCGAAGCCAGCCAAGATAAAGTGGTTTGCGAAATGCCGGTATGCGACGCTTTGCTAAACGCGCACGGCGGCGTAATGGGCGGTGCAATCTTTACACTCGCAGACTTTGCTTTTGCTGTTGCTGCAAATCTCGGGGGTGTTCCATCCGTCGCAATCGAATGTAACATCCGCTATTTCGCAAAGGTCAAAGGCGCGAAACTGTTTGCAACTTGCCAAGCAGATAAGGAAGGAAAAACAATCGGGCATTACACCGTCACAGTTACAGATGATACCGGCAGAAAGGTTGCCGGATACACGGCGGTTGCTTTTCGCAGTCACAAATAGAAAGGAAGAGTATAATGAAGGTAACAGAAAACAAAATTTACAATCCTGAAATTGAATGTATGGACAGAGAAAGCATTAAAAAACTGCAGGATGCGCGTTTAAAAGAAACGGTGGCACATGTATATAAAAATGTCCCTCTGTACCGCCAGCGCATGGATGCAGCCGGGGTAAAGCCAGAAGACATTCGCGGAATCGAAGATTTGCCTCTTCTCCCCTTTACCAATAAAACTGACCTTCGTGATGAATTTCCCTATGGCCTTTTAGCCGTTCCGGAGGACGAAATCGTGCGAATACAAGGCTCCTCCGGCACAACCGGCAAACCCATCGTTTCCGGTTATACACAAAATGATGTGGATGTGTGGACGGAAATGGTAGCGCGCTCCTTAACGGCCGCCGGCGCGGGTAAATCGGATAAGGTGCAGGTTACATATGGGTATGGTCTCTTTACCGGCGGACTCGGCGCACATCAGGGAGCATCAGCCGTTGGTGCCATGGTTATCCCCATGTCGAGTGGCAACACGCAGCGACAACTTATGATGATGCACGATTTAGGTGCAACCATGCTTTGCTGCACGCCTTCTTATGCAATCTTTCTTGGCGAATCCTTAAAGGAAATGGGATATGATCTGAAAGAATTTAAGCTAAAGTCCGGTTGCTTTGGTGCAGAACCATGGACGGAAGAAATGCGGGATAAGCTGGAGAGTTTATTTGATATAAACGCATATAATATTTACGGTCTTACTGAAATTGCAGGTCCCGGCGTTGCGTTTGAATGCAGCTGCAAAAACGGTATGCATGTTAACGAAGACCATGTAATTGCAGAAATTGTGGATCCCGCAACCGGCACGCCGCTTCCCTATGGTGAAAGTGGTGAGCTTGTATTTACCACAATTACAAAAACGGGCATGCCTATGATACGCTATCGCACACACGATATCTGCACGCTGGACATAAGCCCCTGCGCCTGCGGCCGAACGCATGTGCGAATGAGCAGAATTACCGGTAGAACTGATGATATGCTGATTATCCGCGGCGTTAATGTGTTCCCGAGTCAGATTGAAGAGGTACTTTTAAAAATCCCGGGGGTTGCGCCGCACTACATGCTCATTGTTGACAGAATCAATTCAACCGACCGGCTGGAGGTTCAGGTGGAGTTGACGGAAGATATGTTTTCCGATACCGTTTCGGAAGTGGAAAAGATTCAGGGCGTAATCAAAGAGCAAATCAAATCGGTTGTGGGCGTTGCAGCAATCGTAAAACTTGTGCCCCCGAAATCCATCCCGCGCTCCGAAGGCAAGGCAAAGCGAATCATCGATAATCGAGGGCTTACAAAATAAGGAGGATATAAATTATGTTTGTTACGCAAATTTCAGTTTATCTTGAAAACAGCCGTGGCACGCTTCGTACGCTTACAAAAACTCTGGGCGAAAACAATATAGATATTCTCGCGCTTTCCATCGCAGACACAACCAACTTCGGCATTGTCCGGTTTGTTGCAAGAGAGGACGATATTGAAAAAGCGATGCTTGTGCTCCGCGAAAACGGCTTTGTGGCGAAAACGAATCATGTGCTATGTACGGCAGTTCCCAATCAGCCGGCCGGTCTCGACAGTGTACTGGCAATTATCGAAGAAAATAATATCTCCATCGAATATATGTATTCGTTAAATTATATCATTGGGAACAAGGCGCTTATTGTCTTGCGACTATCCGCTGAAGAAATGGACAAAGAGGAGATTGCCGCCTTGCTCTCTGCGAAAGTTCTTCTAGTATCACAAGAGGAAATCAATCGTCTTTAGAATAAACCCCGCTCTTCACTAAAATGCAGAGCGGGGTTTTCTTTTAAATACGAAATAGATAGAGATTTTTGTCGATATACAAACTTCGTTTGCTCAATATATTTTCCTTACGGAAAATTCGATATAACCTCATTTCATTCGGTTGCGATATGATATAAATTCCTTTATCTCGTTGCCGAAAGGGAACATATCGCATCAAGATATATCGCGTACGAAGTACATATAGCAAATTCCGTCAGGAATTTATATCGCTGAAAAAAACATTTTTCTTGTTGAAAAATGTCTTTTTTTCTGGCAGGGGCAGTAGGATTTGAACCCACGACTTACAGTTTTGGAGACAATGTCATATAAAAAGGACTGTCACCAAATTCCACACTGTTGAGCCGTTTGTAGCACTCGGTCTTCTGAACCTCATGCCTTTTGATGCTTTATTGATGCTATTAAAAATTCTCTGCAAATTTGATGCCCAACTGCCAAAAATTCGACACGCTTAATTTTGTTTGAGTATAACATACATTTCGTGAAATTGCAAATAGAATCAAACGGAATTGCCCGTGTAAGACGATAGAATGAATTAAGGCGAATTAGTCGACTAACAAAATCAAACGCAATACAAAGCGTTTTTGAGCCAATTACGGAAACCTATTCCATAAACGCTATAACAAAAAATGATATGCCTTAAGCAAAGAAAAACGGCGTTGTGAATAATATACCTTAAATTGCTAAAAATAAAAACAGAAATCTGCAATTGGAGGTAATATTATGTTTAAACATGAAAAAATGCTTTTTCATCCAGTAGAAGTTGAAAGACCAAATCCACAGTATGCCGTATTGCTTCAGGAACAGCTCGGCGGTGGAAACGGTGAACTGAAAGCAGCTATGCAATATATGTCGCAGAGTTTTCGTATCAAGGATCCCGAAATTAAGGATTTATTTTTGGATATAGCTGCAGAAGAGCTTGGACATATGGAAATGGTTGCACAAACCATCAATTTACTCAACGGTCATGATGTAGAT
>JAZSDW010000048.1:0-4748 GCA_045531355.1 Clostridia bacterium
TCTGGTGCGCGCGGAACAGCATGCGGAAATCGAAGAAACCATGAAAAAAAGCGGCTTCCGCTTCGTGCTGGAAAGCAATCACGAATATGTGTTTGAGAAGAACGGCTGCACGGTGGAGCTGCATAAATATTTAATTCCAACCTATAACGAAGCGTTTTATGCGTATTATGGGACGGGGTGGCAGTTTGCCAAAGAAACGGATACGCCGGGGCGCTATTTGATGTCGCCGGCCGATACGCTTATCTACTTATTTGTGCATTTTGCAAAGCATTACCGGGATGCGGGCGCAGGCCTGCGCCCCCTTCTCGATTTAATTTTGTGGCAGGAACAAACGAAGCCGGCGGAGTGCTACATAAAGGCCGAGCTTGAAAAGTTGGGGCTTTTGGGCTTCGGCGCAAAGGTGCAATCGCTCCTTTGCGCATGGAGAAGTGAAGGCGATTGGGACGAAACGCTTTTGGAAATGGAGCGGTTCATTTTGCATAGCGGAAGCCTCGGCACGGCGGAAGGGCGCGCAATGGCAGAACAGTTGCGCCGAAAGAAAGGGCCGCGTCTTTTAAGAAAGCTTTTTCCCGCAGCAACAAAGCTTTACGGAAAATATCCGCGCCTTCGCAGGCAAAAGTATCTGCTTCCCTTTTACTGGGTGCGGCGGTTTTGCAGCATCGCCGTTCGTTTTAAGAGCATCCGAGAAAGAGAAAAGCGGCGCGAAGCGATTGCAACCGCGGAAAATGTGAATCTTTATGCGGCGCACATGGAAAAGGTCGGGCTTTCGAGAGAGGAGAAGAAGGCATGAAAATCCTGATTACCGGTGCCGGCGGTTTTGTCGGTAAAAATCTTATGGCAACGCTCGAGAATATCCAAAGCGGAAAGGCCGCGCATGCGCTCGGAAACGAGGCGCTTACGCTTTTTCCCTATGATATCGATACACCGCCCGAGATGCTTCGCACCTACTGCGCGGAGGCCGACTTTGTCGTCCATCTTGCCGGCGTAAACCGTCCGGAAAAGGAAGAGGACTTTATGCACGGCAATTTCGGATTTTCCAAGACGCTTTTGGATACGCTTTCTGCCGCGGGGAATCATTGTCCGGTGCTCCTTTCGTCTTCAATTCAGGCAAGCCTTGATAACCCCTACGGCCGCTCGAAAAAGGCGGGCGAGGATTTGTTTTTTGCCTATGGGAAGGAAACGGGCGCGAAGGTGCTCGTATACCGCTTCCCCAATGTATTCGGCAAGTGGTGCCGCCCCGGCTATAACAGCGTGGTCGCCACTTTTTGCCACCAGATTGCCCGTGAAAAGCCGATAGAGGTGCGCGATGCGGCGCACAAATTAAATCTCGTTTATATCGACGATGTGGTTTCGGCGATTTTAGATGCCCTTTGCGGACAGGAGAAAAAAGAGGGCAATTTTTGCGTGGTGGAGCCTGTCTATCCGGTCACGCTCGGCGAAATTGCGGACCTTCTTTTGTCTTTCCGCGAAAGCCGGAAAACGAAAGAAATTCCGGATATGACCGGATTTTCCGGAAAGCTTTACAGTACCTATTTAAGCTATTTGCCGAAAGACGCCTTTTCGTATCCGGCGGAGATGCACACCGATGCCCGCGGCTCGTTCACGGAGCTTTTCCGCACGGCCGAGCGCGGTCAGGTGAGCGTGAATATCACAAAGCCCGGTATTACGAAGGGGAACCATTGGCACCATACGAAAAACGAAAAATTTGTCGTTGTCAGCGGTCTCGGCGTGATTCGCTTCCGTGGCCAGAGCGAAACGGAAATTATCGAATACTTTGTGTCCGGGGATAAAATCGAAATTTTGGATATTCCCACGGGCTACACGCATAATATTGAAAACCTCGGCGACGGGGACCTCGTGACCATCATGTGGGCAAATGAGCGCTTTTGTCCCGAAAAGCCGGATACCTATTTTCTGGAGGTGTAACTATGGCAAAGCTGAAACTGATGACAATTATCGGCACAAGGCCGGAGATTATCCGCCTTTCGGCCACCATTGCCGCGTGCGACAAATATTTTGACCAGACGCTCGTGCATACCGGGCAGAATTACGACTATACTTTAAACCAGATTTTCTTTGAGGAGCTGGGGCTCCGTGCGCCGGATGCGTACCTGGACGCGGTGGGCGGAAATCTGGGCGAAACGATTGGGAACATCATCGCCCGGTCGTATACGCTTATGGAAACGGTGCGGCCGGATGCCGTTTTGGTTCTGGGTGATACCAATTCCTGCCTTTCGGTTATTGGTGCAAAGCGCCTTCATATCCCGATTTTCCACATGGAGGCGGGCAACCGCTGCTTCGACGAATGCCTGCCGGAGGAAACGAACCGCCGCATTGTTGATGTGACGGCCGATGTCAATCTCTGCTATTCGGAGCATGCGCGCCGGTATTTAAACGCTGCGGGCGTGCCGAGAGAGCGCACCTATGTTGTTGGCTCGCCGATGGCGGAGGTTTTGTCAAAGAATATGGAGAGCATCGAAAAAAGCGATGTACTCTCGCGCCTCGGCCTTTCGAAGCGCGGCTACATCCTTCTGTCGGCGCACCGTGAGGAGAATATTGACAACCCCGAGAATTTTGAAAGCCTGATGCAGGCCGTAATTGCAATGGCAGAAAAATATGACATGCCGATTTTATATTCCTGCCATCCGCGAAGCAAAAAGCGCATCGAGGAAAGAGGCTTTGTGTTTGATAAGCGCGTTACATGCCATGCGCCGCTCGGCTTCCATGACTATAACCATTTGCAGATGCACGCGTTTGCCGTCGTATCCGATAGCGGCACGCTTCCGGAGGAAAGCAGCTTTTTCCTCTCGCGCGGCAAGGCCTTCCCGGCCGTGTGCATCCGCACCTCAACCGAGCGTCCCGAGGCGATGGACCGTGGCAATTTCATTTTAGCCGGCATCCGGAAGGATGAGGTGCTTTCTGCCGTGGACACGGCCGTTTCCATGCAGGAAAACGGCGATTTCGGTCTGCCGGTCGAAACCTATATGGACGAAAATGTGTCTGCGAAGGTCGTAAAAATTATTCAGAGTTATACAGGCATCGTCAACCGTATGGTATGGCGCAAGCCGGAATAAGCCAGGCGTGAAGGAGGAGACAACATGCAATATATCGAGGCAGCCATTTTAGGGCTCGTGCAGGGGCTGACGGAGTTTCTGCCGGTTTCCAGCTCCGGCCATCTGGCCATTTTTAAACGCATTTTAGGGGCGGACGCCCTTTCCACAACGCTGACGATGGACATTCTGCTCCATGTCGGCACGCTCATCGCCGTGTTTTTGGTGTATTATAAAGACATTGGCAATCTTTTGCGCGAGGGGATTTTGATGCTGTGGGACCTTTTGCGCGGAAAGCCTGATTTTAAAACGCCGTACAGACGGTTTGTCTTTTTGGTTCTGATTGGGAGCATCCCGGCCGGCATCTGCGGTGTGATGCTGAAAGATGCAATCGGCACACTGCCGCTTCTTGCCGTTGGGCTTGCGCTTTTCGTAACGGCCATGTTTTTGTGGCTTAGCGACAAAATTGTAGCCGGAAAAAAGACGATGGAAGATGCTTCCTACCGGAGCGCATTCATGGTCGGCATTTTTCAGGCCGTTGCCATTTTGCCGGGCATCAGCCGCAGCGGTGCGACAATTACCGGCGCCACCGTGGCGGGCTTCTCGCGTGAATTTGCCGTTAAATTTTCCTTCATTTTGTCCATTCCCGCCATTCTCGGCGCGGCGCTTTTGGATGCGGTCGATATTTTCAAAAGCGGCACCATGGCCGTGGAAGCCGGGCCGGCCCTCGTTGGCATGGTGGTGGCGGCAATCAGCGGCTTTCTTGCCATGCGTTGGCTATTAAAGCTCGTGCAAAAAAGTAAATTTCATTATTTTTCCTATTACTGCGCCGTCGCAGGCGTGCTGGCAGTTCTACTACATATCGGAGGCTAACAAATGGAAAAGCGGAAGCGGATTCCCGCAAAATCAGTACAAAAGAAAAGTGGCATGACAAGGGAAATCTGGGCCATGCTCTGGATTGCCCTCGGCATCATTATGACACTTTGCCTGTATACAAAGGCAGCCGAGTCGCCGTTTGGCGGACTTGTAAAAAGCATCGTTTTGGGGCTTGCGGGCGTAGGCGGATATGTACTGCCGGCCTATCTCCTTGTGTTCGGCGTGCAATACCTTCTGAAAAAGGATTTCGGCCTTTATAAAAGCTACTACATTTTTGGTGCAGTTTTTCTCTGGATACTATCGGCAATTGTGCATTTGTTTTTAGGCATAAACGAGTGGGATTTCGCCATGTTTTATGCGAGCCACCTTGGTGGCGGCGTGCTCGGCGGGGTACTCGCAACCGCGCTTTTCAAGCTTTGCGGCAAGGCGGTTGCGGCCGTCATTCTTTTCAGCATCGAAATCGGAATTTTAGCGTGGATTTCGAGCTTCTCCTTAACCGATACGCTCGAAAAACTGCGTGCGGGCAGAAAGAGCCGCGAGAAAAAAGAAAAACCCGAAAAAATAAAAGAGGCGGCACCGCCCCGGAAGGAAAAACCTGCGAAAAAGGAAGTGCCGGAGCCGGAAGAGCCGTTTGAATTTGAAAAAATCAAAATTTTCACACATGACCAGATGAGCGCACTGGATGTGATAAAAGACGCGGCGGAGCCGGAGGAAAAGGCGCCCGCGCCGGAAGGTGTACCGGCGGAGGAAGCAGAGAAGGTTTCCGCTGTCGATGTTTCGGAAATCGAAGCAGAAATCACCCAGCCACGCGCCGAGCGCGTT
>JAZSDW010000002.1:0-33606 GCA_045531355.1 Clostridia bacterium
ATGTTCTTATAAAAATTAAAAACAGGTATGTTTTTTGGCAGACTATAGAATTCTATAGTCTGCCAAAAAACATACCTGTTTTTAATTTTTATAAGAACATAAAGTTCTCATCGCTTAAAAGCGAATATTTACGATAAATACCTACCACCTTTCGAAATTCGAGTTGTTATTTGCTGTTTTTTCAACAAATAAAAGTGAACCGCAACTCCGCAAACCTGCATAAATACTGAGGTTTCGTTATTGGTTCCTAAAGAATAGTGTTCAGGGCAAAAAACATACTTTCCTTATATAGTTATAAAACCTTCTTAATTTTGATATTATATCACAAAACGCAGTAGAAAGCAACAAAAAGCCGGACCAAATGTCCGGCTTTTTAAAATCTTTTTAGTCGTTAAAACCAACGCGTGCAGCATAGGTGGTATGCAAAAGTTCATGCGCTTTGTGCGAGTTCGGCTCGCCGAGGAATTCGTCATAGAGCGCCTTAATCTGCGGGTTGTTGTGCGACTGACGGAGCGTCTGTCTTTCATCCTCGCTGTAGAGTGCTTTTGCTCTCTTTTCCTTGTAGGTGTCCAGAATATCGTCATCCTCGTTCGGCAGGAAGCAGGAACGGATAATCGGCTGACCACCGCCGGCGATACAACCACCCGGGCAGCCCATCACTTCAATGAAATGATATTTGGACTTACCTTCGCGGATTTCGTCCAGCAGCACCTTGGCGTTCTTCATGCCGTGTGCAATCGCAACATTTACGACTGTGCCGTTAATGTCAATGGATGCTTCACGGATTCCGTCAAAACCGCGGACGGCTTCAAACTTGATAGCCTCGTGTTCTTTGCCGGTAAGGACAAAGTAGACGGTACGCAGTGCTGCTTCCATAACACCGCCGGTTACGCCGAAAATAACGCCGGCGCCCGTGTAATCGCCCATGAGATCCTGATCAAACTCTTCGTCGGGCAGACGGTCAAACAGGATGCCTGCGCGCTTAATCATGCGGGCAAGCTCGCGTGTTGTCAGAACTGCATCGACATCCTTGATGCCATCCTTCTGCATCTGGTCGCGTTCCTTTTCGTCCTTCTTCGCGGTACAGGGCATGATGGATACAACAAAGATATCTTTCGGGTCAATGCCGTTCTTTTCTGCATAATAGGACTTGAGGATTGCACCCTGCATCTGGTGGGGGGACTTACAGGTGGAAAGATGCGGCAGAAGGTCGCCGTAGTTATATTCCGCATAGTTAATCCATCCGGGCGAGCAGGATGTAATCATCGGCAGTGTCCCGCCGTTTTTGATTCTGGAAAGAAGCTCTGTTCCCTCTTCCATAATGGTAAGGTCAGCAGCAAAGTTTGTGTCGTAAACCTTGTCAAAGCCGAGACGCTTCAGCGCCGCAACCATTTTGCCGGTTACAGCCGTGCCGACAGGCATGCCAAACTCTTCGCCGAGGGCGGCGCGAACGGCGGGAGCCGTCTGCACAACAAGGTGCTTGCCTGCTTTCTTTGCTTCGTCAATCAGCGCAATTTCGGATTTTTCCATCAGCGCGCCGGTGGGACATACGCTTACGCACTGTCCGCAAAGGATACAAGGCGAATTTGCCATGGAACGATTTTCCGCCGGTGCAACAATCGTCTTAAATCCACGATTTTCAAAGCCTAAAATGCCCATGCCGTGTGCGTTTTCACATCTTGCAACACAGCGGCCGCAGAGGATACACTTGGAAGTGTCGCGCACGATAGAGGGTGTCAGTTCGTCAACCGTTACAGGGGTTTTGGAGCCCTGGAAGCGGCCTTCACGCGCACCGGTAACATAGGCTACATGCAAAAGCTCGCACTGGCCGTTCTTGTCACACTGCTGACAATTCTGGTTATGGTTCGAAAGCAGCAGCTCAACAGATGCACGGCGTGCTTCCGCGGCGGCCGGTGTGGAAATGAAAATTTCCATGCCTTCGTTTACGGGATATACACAGGAAGCCACAAGGCCTCTTGCGCCCTTTACTTCAACGAGACATACGCGGCAGGAGCCGTTTGAACATTCGCCATGGTTAAATGCACACAGAGAAGGAATCTCATACCCGCATTTTTTTGCGGCTTCAAGGATAGTCAAACCTGCATCAACCTGATAGGAGACGCCTTCAATTTTAATATTTATTTTATCCATCTGATTCTCCTCCTATTACTTCTGTATAATGGCCTTAAACTTACATGTTGCAATACATGCACCACATTTTACGCACTTATTCGAGTCAATCTGGAAGGAGGCAAGCTTTTTGCCGGGTGCTGTGTAATCCGTTCTTTCGATACAACTTGCAGGGCAAGCCTTTGCGCAGATACCGCAGCCGAAGCACTGATCCTGAATAATGGTGTACTGGATAAGATTCTTACATACCTTTGCGGGGCATTTCTTATCCACAATGTGTGCAATATATTCATCCTTAAAGTGTCTTACGGTAGAGATAATCGGGTTTGCAGCCGTCTGTCCGAGCGCACAGAGCGAGTTCTTCTTCACATGTTCGCTCAGTTCTTCCAGCTCGTCAAGATCCTGCATTGTGCCATTGCCTTCTGTGATTTTGGTGAGAATTTCAAGCATTCTCTTTGTGCCGATACGGCAGGGCGAGCATTTACCGCAGGATTCGTCGCAGATAAATTCCATATAGAATTTTGCAACATCCACCATGCAGTTATCTTCGTCCATAACGATAGCACCGCCCGACCCCATCATGGAGCCCTTGGCAACGAGGTTGTCAAAGTCAATCGGTTCATCAAGGCTTTCTGCGGTCAGACAACCGCCGGAAGGTCCGCCAGTCTGAATGGCTTTAAAGGCCTTACCTTCGGGAATACCGCCGCCGATATCGTAAATCAGCTCGCGCAGTGTAGTGCCCATAGGAATTTCTACGAGCCCAACATTGTTTACCTTACCACCAAGTGCGAACACCTTTGTGCCCTTGGATTTTTCCGTGCCGCATTCAGCAAAAGCTGCCGCGCCTTCACGGAGGATGTACGGTACGCATGCAAGCGTTTCAACATTATTTACGATGGTCGGTTTGCCCCAAAGCCCTTTCACTGCCGGGAACGGCGGACGGGGACGCGGCATACCGCGCTTGCCTTCGATAGAATTTAAAAGTGCTGTTTCTTCACCGCAAACAAATGCGCCGGCGCCCAGACGGATATATGCCTGGAAGCTAAAACCAGTGCCGAGAATGTTTTCGCCTAAAAGCCCCATCTCGTTCATCTGCTCAATGGCGAGACGCAGACGGTTTACCGCAATGGGATACTCTGCACGGACATAGAAATACCCTTCCGTTGCACCGATTGCATAACCTGCAATCATCATACCTTCCAGAACGGCAAAGGGGTTGCCTTCGAGGATGGAGCGGTCCATAAATGCACCGGGGTCGCCTTCGTCACCGTTACATACAACATATTTCTGGTCTGCTTCGTTTGCATATGCAAAGGACCATTTGCGGCCTGTCGGGAAGCCAGCGCCGCCACGACCGCGAAGGCCTGCCGCAAGCACTTCGTCAATAACTTCCTTCTGGTCCATAGATAAAGCGCGCTTTAAACCTTCGAAAGCGCCTTCGCCGAGGGCTTCATTGATATCTTCAGGGTTGATAACGCCGCAGCCATGGAGCGCAACACGCTTTTGCTTCTTATAAAAATTGATATCTTCCTGTTTTGCAACCTTTTCGTTTGTGAGCGGTTCCACATAAAGAAGTCTTTCAACAATTTCGCCGTTTTTGATATCTTTTTCAAAGATTTCTTCAACATCTTCCACCTTAACAAGACGGTAAAGCGTATCTTCAGGAAAAATCTTAACAAAAGGGCCCTGCGAGCAGAAGCCAAAGCAACCGACGATATTAACAGTTACCTCATCCTGCATATTGTTGGCCGCGATTAATTCTTCAAACTTCTCCTTAATGTTTAAGGAATCCGAGGAGAGACAGCCGGTACCACCGCAAAGCAAGATGGCGCGTTTGCCGCAGGAACCGTCAATTTTACTGTTCATAGCGTCTTTACAGCTACAAATCTTGGCATCTAATTCAGCAAATGTTTTCATTCGTTAGCACCTCCCAAGCGATAATTTTCAATAATACCGGCAACCTGATCAACCGAGACCTTCGGATATACCTTGCCGTTGATGGTTACTGCGGGTGCGATGCCGCAAGCGCCGATGCAGCGTAGTGCGTCAATCGTGAACATCCCATCCTCCGTAGTTTCGCCCGGCTTGATGCCGAGAATTTCGGCAAACTTGTCCATTACCAGCTGTGCGCCCTTAACATAGCACGCTGTACCCATACAACAGCCGATAACATACTTCCCCTTCGGTTTGAGCGAAAAGAAGGAATAGAAGGTAACAACGCCGTAGATTTCAGCTACGGAAATTCCTGTCTTCTCGGAAACGATTTGCTGTACATCCAGCGGGATATACCCATACTCATTCTGAATGTCACTCAGAATCATCATCAGGGGTGTTTTTTCGTTTGCATATCTGTCACAGATTTCACAAATTTTCTTAACCCCAGTGTCGCTAATGTGCGCCATACAACATCCTCCTCGCTATAATTTCATGCACGCCGGCGAGCATGCACATGCTATTAGTATTTTTGGCAAGAAGCGCATAGCTTCTTAACCTTATGTATTATATCATATCTGTTCTAAAAAAGAAAGCTTTTTTGCAAAAATATTTTAAAATTCTTAGTAAGCCGACTCTTTTCCCGATTTTATTACATAAAGCGGTATCTGTAAGGTTCGCAAAAAATGCTTGCAACCCGCAGGATTACAAGCATTTTTTCACTAAATTATCACGCACGGCATTCTGCCGCATGTACTTTATGCGATGGTTGTGTAGATATAAATTGCGAACAGAACAACGGAAATCCACATGATGGGCGAAATGTCTTTGCCCTTACCTGTTAAAAGCTTTAATACAACCCAGGATACCATGGCAAACATAATACCGGTTGCGATGGAATATGCAAAAGGCATCATAACAACGGCCAAAAATCCGCCGATTGCATCTGCAACATCGCCATCAAAGTCCATCTTCGTTACGGCAGAGAGCATCAAGAGACCGACAAACAGCATTGCAGGCGTTGTTGCAAAGCTCGGAATCGCCAGGAAAACAGGCGCAAACGGAATGGCAATGAGGAACAGAATGCCTGTTGTCAGCGCCGTAAGGCCTGTTCTTCCGCCTGCTGCTACGCCGGCAGAAGATTCTACATAGCTTGTAACGGTGGAAGTACCAAGACACGCACCTGCTACTGTGCCGACAGCGTCCGCCATCAGTGCACCGCCTGCACGGGGCAGCGAGCCGTCTTCCGCCAACAAATCACCTTTCTGTGCCACTCCAATAAGTGTGCCGACTGTGTCAAAGATGTCAGTATAAAGGAATGTGAACATAACAATGGCAAACGACGAAAAGTTTTTCAGAATAAATGCAAAGTCAAACTGGAAAAGGGTAGGTGCAACAAAGTTTGCTTTGATGGTCTCCCACGAAAGCGAAGGGATCAAAGAATATACGCCCGCTTCCACATCGACAACATACCAACCGGCCAGTTCTGCAATAATGCCTAAAACCCAGGTGGCCAGAATACCGATTAAGATGTCGCCTTTTACCTTGTAGTGGTGCAACACACCGATAATGAGAAGCCCTGCGATGGCAAGCACAACCTGCGGCAGACCCAAATCGCCGAGCCCCACCAGCGTGGAATCATTATTTACCACAACGCCTGCATTGATCAGCGCAATGATGGTGATGAAAAGGCCGATACCCGCTGTAATGCCAAGCTTTAAGTTCCGGGGGATTTTATTTACGAGCGCTTCTCTAAACTTAAAGATAGAAATAAACACATCGTCGAGAATTGTTATTTTTGTTGCAAGGATAAATAAACCACCGATAATATAGAAGATGGACATAAAGGGAACCATCTTTTCGGTTACAGAGGCGATTCTCTTCAGTCCCCCGAGCGCCATAATTGCCATTAACGCAAGGAGCGTAAGCCCGGTTGCCAAAACGGGGGTGCGAAATGTTTGTTCAAAATTTGCGGCAATCGTGTTAATCTGGCTCATATTGCCGATGCCAAAGGATGCCAGAACGCAGAAGACAGCAAAAAGCGCACCTAAGATAGCGCCAAGGGTTTTCAGTCCCTTTTTCCCTGCAAAGCCTTCTTTTAAATACACCATTGCACCGCCAAGCCATTCGCCGCCCTCTGTCCGCTTGCGATAAAAAATACCCAAAACGATCTCACCATACTTGGTTATCATTCCGAAGAACGCCGCAACCCACATCCAGAAAACTGTGCCGGGGCCACCGACTGCAATCGCGGTTGCAACTGCCACAACATTTCCTACGCCGACCGTGCCGCCCAATGCCGTGCATAGTGCCTGAAACGAAGAAATTGTTTTGGAATCCTTCTCTTTTTTTCTGTCTTTTTAAGCAGCGTGCCAAAAGTATGCTTCATCCAAAGGCCTATTTTACTTACCTGAAAGAATTGCATCCCAAAGGTAAGAAAAATACCGGTTCCTACCAGAAACACCAACATTACAGGTCCCCATACCCAGCCGTTAATGATACCATTTAGGTCTGCTACCTTTTCAAAAAGCTTTTCCGCCGTCTTTTCCCCCTGTTTTTTTACTTTTACCAGCGAAACAACCGCGCCGCATTAGGGGCGAAGACCCATGCCGCCTTCCAGCGTTAAGGTTTCGCCGTTCATATATTTAAAGTCAGGCGACGCCAGTTGCACACACACTCTGCCGATTTCAAGTTCAGCATCGCCGAAGTGCCCGGCCGGCGGCATTTTAACATTTGCCTTGAATGCGTCCGGATATGCTTTTTCAAAATTCTCAAGCTGTGCAGTCCATGCGAGCGGACAGATAATATTGGTATTGATGCCGTCCTTTGCCCATTCGGTTGCGGCAACGCGGCTCAGTCCCCGAATCGCCTCTTTGGCTGCTGCATAGGAGCACTGACCAAAATTGCCGAAAAGTCCGGCGCCGGATGCAAAGTTAATAATGCTGCCTCTCGTTTCTTTTAAGTACGGATAGCATGCCTTCATATAGTAGAAGGTTGCATAAAGACCCGAATACATCGCAAGATTAAACTGCTCGGTTGTATGCTCCTGAATTGGAACACCGGATGCAGAAGCCTGTGCGTTATTGATAAGAACATCAATTCTTCCAAACGCTTCCACCGTTTTTTCTACGACCTCCTTGGCAATTGCCTCGTTGTCATTTCCCTCTGCGATGTCTGCCGCGAGCACTAAAACCCGGATGCCGTATAGCTTCTCGAGTTCTTCCTTCGCCTTTTCAAGCTTGGCCATGTTTCTGCCTGTAATGACGAGGTTGGCCCCCTCCTTTGCATACGCCGTGGCAATGCCGTACCCTATCGAACCGCATCGCCCATCCGAAAGCACGGCATATCCCGCCCCTGTAATAATCGCTGTTTTCCCTTTTAAAAATCCCATTCTACACCTCTCCTTTTTATAAATTATCCATCATGTTATTTCGATGAAATAAATTTTTGTACACTTTCAAGCGTCATAAGATTCACTGCGCACGAATACACGCCCGCTTCCTGCACTTCAGATGATGGCGAAACGCTCTCCCCCGTATATATCCTTTCATAAGATACAACTGCGTTATCTTCGGAAAGAAGGTCACCTCAAAGGCAAAATGTGTTTTTTCCGGATAAAATCTTATGTTCTGAATTTCGGGAACATGTCTGTACACTTTCTCTGACGGAACAATGTCTGTAAAGCTGCATTCTTGCCCGGCATCATCAATCAGAAAAAGATCATAGCCCGGGGCATGCATCATGCCGCCTGTCAAGGTATAGTAAACAGTTCCATAAGGCGTTGCATACTTTTCAATATGCCCATTCGCTCGGCACATCAGCAGCCGCCAGAATAGGACATAAAACGGTCAACAACACGAAAAAACAAACGATTCTTCTCATTTTGCGAGCTTGATGCAAGTAAAGAGCATAACGAAATAATTTCTTTCCCTTCATAGCGATATTCTCTCCCCGCCTTTTGCCTTGCGACTGTCTCGAATATCGTATCTGTAAATCGCTATCAAGATAGATGAAAATGCCAGCAAATCAGAAATCGCGCCTTCGTAAGTGCCGACAATACAGTTGTATACAATCCAGAAAACGCAGGAAGGCAATGTAATAAGTCGTAGTAGCCTTTCATTCTTCATTCCGTAGGATACCGTTGTGATAAGTTTAGGAATAAGTGCCCAAAGTGTCAGCCAGCCTGCCCATGAGCAAAGGCCGAGAATGATAGCCAGCGCTGAAAAAACAAGAATAACCGGTAGCGTGGGAATCTTCTTATCTACAAATTTGTAAAACAAAAAGTTTCTGAATGCGGATATCAGATCCATCCATGCCCCCGTAAAGGCCGCGGGCCCTACCAGAAAATACTGCGTTGCAAACGCAATACTCGATGCCATTTTAATCAGTAGAATATGTTTGTGTTTTTTAAACTGAAACGAACCGATAGATAAAATCAGTCCGACAACGCCAAAAATTCTTACCAGCAGTCCCATGTTTCCTCCTTATATTCACCAAAACCGCTCACACCCTATAGGTTTATCCATTTTTCGGCAAACTTTTAATAATCAAAAACAACCAAATCATTTTCCACATTATACTATAAGTAAAAAGAAAAATCAATAACAAAAAACCAGACTGTGAAATTTTTTAATTCTTTTTTGTCTAACCTTGACAAAAGGTGTCGGAAATAGTAAAATTTTATTTGGTAAAGGAGTTTACCAAATAAAATTTGGAGAGGGGATCTTCGAAATGAAACTTATCTATGGAGTGAATGACAAACCCAAATTTGGTCAGCTGCTCATTTTTGCATTGCAGCAACTGCTTGCAATTATGACGGCAACCTTGGTTGTGCCGGTTATTATCGGCAACGGCATGAGTCCGGCCGCTGCCCTTGTTGGCGCCGGCGTAGGTACACTTTTTTATGTGCTCTGCACAAAGGCAAAAAGCCCTGTTTTCCTCGGTTCTTCCTTTGCGTTTATCGGCTCTATGCTTGCGGCATTTGCGGGCGGCGTGTCGATGAGTCTTGGCTATTTAGGGCTCATCATCGGTGCTCTTTTTGCCGGTCTTGTCTATGTTGTCATCGCAATCATTGTTAAATATGCCGGCGTAAACTGGATTAACAAGCTGATGCCTGCTGCTGTTATCGGGCCTACTGTTGCTATCATCGGTTTATCCCTTGCAGGCAATGCAATTGCCGACCTTACAAAAGGCAGCATCCCGGATGTGCAAGCTTCGCCGCTCATCACAGTGCTCTGCGGCCTTGTCACGCTTCTCATTACTATTGTATGCTCGGTTTACGGCAAGAAAATGGGAAAACTGATCCCCTTTATTTTCGGTATTCTTGGCGGATATGCCGTTTCCCTTATCTTCACACTTATCGGGAATGCTGCAGGGATTGATGCACTCCGGATTTTGAATTTAGAACCGCTGAAGGCACTTTTCCAGAACGGCGTTACCCTCAGCACCTTCTTCTCTGTTCCCGACTTTACCTTCTTTACTGCCATTGGCGGCCTTGGCGAGCTGACCGGCGCATATCTCAGTACAATCGCCGCCGCGTATATCCCGGTTGCGTTCGTTGTATTTGCGGAGCATATTGCGGATCACAAAAACATTTCATCCATCATCGAAACAGACCTCCTGGAAGAACCCGGTCTGCACAGAACGCTTGTCGGTGACGGTATCGGCTCTTTCCTTGGTGCTATCTTTGGCGGCTGCCCGAACACCACATACGGCGAATCCGTCGGCTGTGTTGCGATTACGAAGAACGCTTCCATTTACACAATTATTGTGGCGGCTGTTCTGGCCATTATCATTGCATTCATCGCGCCTTTTATTGCCTTTGTAAATTCGATCCCCTCTTGTGTAATGGGCGGTGTATGTATGTCGCTTTACGGATTCATCGCCGTATCCGGTCTTAAGATGGTGCAGAGTGTTAACCTAAATCTCAACAAAAATCTGTTTGTCGTGTCCACCATTCTGATTGCCGGCATTGGCGGTCTCACCTTAAACTTTGGCCAAATTACCGTCACCTCTATCGCGTGTGCCCTTATCCTTGGCATCATTGTGAACCTCGTTGTTTCCAAAGGATCCGACCAGGAGTAAGGAGTGTATCATGGAAAAAGTTACCATATTTGACCATCCGCTGATTCAGCACAAAACAACAATTTTGCGACAAAAGGACACAACGAACAAAGAATTCCGCGAACTTGTGGAAGAAATTACGATGCTGATGTGCTACGAGTCGCTCCGCGATTTACCACTTAAGAATGTGGAAATTGAAACGCCTATCACTAAAACAACGCAGAAGATGATTGCCGGCAAAAAGCTTGCCGTTGTTCCGATTCTGCGCGCTGGGCTTGGAATGGTGAACGGGCTTCTCCGTCTTGTTCCCTCCGCAAAGGTGGGGCACATCGGGATGTACCGGGATGAAGAAACTATGCTTCCCCAGCCCTACTACTGCAAGCTCCCGCCCGATATTGAAAAGCGGCTCATCGTGGTTGTTGATCCGATGCTGGCGACTGGTGGCTCTGCAATCGACGCGATCGCGCAGATTAAATCGAGCGGCGGAACGCAAATTAAATTTCTCTGTCTCATCGCGGCCCCCGAAGGCATCCGCGCACTTTCCGAGGCGCATCCCGATGTACAGATATACTGTGCAAATGTGGATGAATACTTGAACGAGAAATGCTATATCGTTCCCGGTCTTGGCGACGCGGGCGACAGAATTTTTGGGACAAAATAGAACTGCTTATATAGGAAATCTACATTTTATAAAAAAGAAAAGACTTTAAACAAAAGTCTTTTCTTTTTTGTTTGCGCTATTGTTCTGAGATTTTACAATACAATCTGCCGGGAAAACACCACGCAAAGCATTTAAAGGGTAAATCGAAGTGTTTTTACCGATTACTGTCCCCGGATTCAGCACGCATCCGCACCCCACATCGGCCTTATCCCCTAAAATAGCGCCAACCTTCCACAGCCCCGTTTCATACTCCTTTTCCGCATGAATTACAACCGGCCTTTCATCCGCCTTAAGATTTGAGCAAATCGCGCCCGCTCCTAAATGCGCAAAAATCCCGAGTATGGAGTCCCCCACATAACTATAGTGCGGCGCCTGAACATTTCCATCAGAACCCGCGAGAATACTGGATTTTCTCGCTCCTGATAGTATATGTAAATATCAAAATCGGCAAACTAATCGTTTCTTGTCTTTTTAATTACAAGCTCGTGCATTGTAAACAGCAAAACAAGAAAGAGCGATTGATATACAGGCAATAAAGAAATAGATATTTTTTCTGCAATAAAACCGAACAACGGTGGCATAGCTAAAAATCCTATATACGCAAAAGCCATTTGAACACCGATCATAGCCTGCGATTTTTCCTTACCAAACACATCGGGTGTCATATGAATAATACATGGATAGATTGGCGCACATCCAAGTCCGATAACGACAAACCCAATAAGTGCAAATGCAAAATGGAATGGCACCAACAATAGCATAATTCCAAAGGCAATGATTGCAGTTCCCATTCGAATAAGGATCCGGTCACTGCGTTTCATTGCAAGGAAGCCGTTAATAAACCTGCCAAATGTGACACCAATATAGAACATACTTGCATATCCTGCTGCTACTTCGGGCATAAATGCCCATTTTTCCACAAGATAGGTGCTCGCCCAAAGAGATGTGGTCAACTCCATAGAGCAATAAAAAAAGAACATTAAAAAACAAGGAATTGCACCTTTTATGGCAAATATTTCTCTGAACAAAAGTGGCTTTGATGCTGCATCAACCGATTCAACATTATCTGTCTTACCGTTTTTCCAAAGCGGTATACTGATAAATATAACAATGGAAAGTACCGCCTGTATGATGGAAACGATGAGATATCCGTAGTTCCAGCTTTCAAACCCAACAAGCGCAATGCTCATAATATATGGACTGATAGAGGCACCAACGCCCCACATACAGTGCAACCAACTCATATGCTGTGCTTTGTAATGCAGCGCAACATAATTATTGAGAATTGCATCGACTCCACCTGCACCAAGTCCGTAAGGAATTGCCCATACAATCAGCATCCAAAATTGGGTGCTAACAGAAAATCCAAATAAACCGAATGCTGTCATCGTCACGCTTACAGCCGTTACACTTCCTGTACCGAACTTGTGTAGCAGTTTATCACTAAAAAGACTCGACAGAATTGTACCTGCAAAAAGCGTTATTGATATAATACCTGCGTATGAAAGCGGTACGCTTATTTCTGTATGTAGTATAGGCCACGCCGAACCCAAAAGAGAATCTGGCAGTCCCAAACTAATAAAACAGACATATATAAGTGCTAATAAAAGACTTCCCATTTTACATTATACTCCCATAAATTCTTATTTATTTTTCGACAATCTTTATATGATTTTGTCGAGTTAGGTGAACAGTGAATAATAAGAACCATCACCCAACACGAAATCACAGATTTCTGTTGGGTACCCGAGAACCTTGTTATGCTAAAGCATAATATGACCTACTGTTTTTAGTCTTAAAATCCTGCTGATTTTTCTCAAACATTGCACATTAGAACCCGCGAGAATACTGGATTTTCTCACATCCGATAGTATATGTAAATATTATAAATCGGCAAACTAATCTTTTAAATTGTATAGACTTGATACGAGTAAAATCCACCTGAATCAAGTATGGCTTTTATTCTATTTCAATATCTGGTAAATCACAAGGCGTTTCGCCTTTATTCCAATTATCTATAGCATTTATAACCATCATTTCTGCCCAAGTTGACTTCTTGCACTTATTGCATCTAATAACATAATCAGAAACGAAATCCAACAAAACTTCTCCTGTCCCTCCACAATTACATTTTCTTGTTAACAATCTATCTAAACCATAAACATAATTATACGACCAGTGGTTTTCTCGATAAAGTCCTTCTATTTCATCTGGATTATCGTGTGGCATTATTTTTAATTCAAAATCATTAAAGGTTAATATAAAACAACCATTTTCTTCCTTTACATCAATTAGTTGTTCTCCAACAAACAATGTACTTTCATAATCAATCCAAACTTCATTATCTTCGCTTTCGTCATCGATTATATGTATACACGGTTCTATATACTCACCGTCAGAAACAATATTCTCTGTGTTGGGCACAACTTTTACTCCATCATATCCGATACAAATGAAATATGTTTTCGTTTTCAGTACAATTCTGTATCCTCTTGTCAGGTGCAAAGACATATCGTGATAACAGTCAAAAAACCAATTTACATTATCATTATCGTATTCCGGCATACATTCATATACCTCTTGAATTATTTCATCACAAAACACTATGCATTTACTCCTTTCACAAAATTCGACAAAGTTCGTGTCAAGACTGGAACAAAAAAATCACCCCACCCACGCAGACGGCTTACCGGCTATCTTTGGTGCAAAGGGCTTGGCTTTTCGGCGTTTTTAACAAACCGATTTCCAGCGAATGTTTCTGATTCCCTTACATCCCATCTATTAGCGCTTTCAGCGATACAATTTCAATGGAAGGTGACATCCGATGTTCTTCTTTTTTCCCGTAACATGCCGTCAAAACAAACGGCGAAAGTACATATGTGGTGCACAAATACGCTTCCCTCTTTATATCCTGAAGCGGCATAGAGAGCCCTCTGCCTTCAAACTTTGCGATTGCCTCCTTTTCTGTCCAAAGCCGAGCAAAGGCTTCGTCCGGATTCGCGGCCGCCGCGATTTCCGCCCTCTCCAGCGCATTCCCCACGCGCAAAGTCACCTTTTCACGCATTTTCGCTATCCGTTCGATATCAACCCCGACCTCCTGCCGGTCGACAAAACAGGCAACCGCGCCTGCGCAATGGCTCATGCTGAAATAAGCTGCATTTTCCGGAAGATACGGCTTTCCGTGTGCGTTATAAGTAAAGGCCGTCGGGACAATTGCAAATTCTTTTGAGAGCGCATACTGTAAAAGCAAAAACGCCAGCGCGGCATTCTTCCGTGCTTCCGGTGACTTTAGCTTGTCGAGCTTGTCCCGTCGCCACGCCGGAAGTTTTGGAAGCTGCGTTTTAAGCATCTCCTCCGTACACGCTTCCGTACGACAAATATAGAGCATGGTTTCCCTCCGCTTTTGTAAGCTTTTATCCGGAAAAGGGTGCCTTTTAGGCACCCCTCATTTTCCTCTTTATTTTACACGCTCTCCCCTTAACTTGTCAAGTTTTTTCTTAACTTTCCCGACTTACGCGGCGGAATCGGGAACATATTCCGAAAGCGAACGGAAAGTATAGCCCTTTTCGCGAGCGCGGTCGATAATCTCACCGAGTGCATCTGCGTTATCCGGCGAAACGGCATGGAGTAAAATGACTGCTCCGCCATGCAACCCGCCCATGACCTTGTCAACGGCGTACTGCGCACCGCGGACTTTATCCTGCTCCCAGTCCTGATACGCAAAACTCCAGAACACATCTGTATAGCCAAGATTTTTTACAACCGAAAGCGTTCTCTCGTTGTATTCGCCCTTTGGGGCACGGAAATAGGTCATTTCCACGCCAAACTTTTCCGAGAACGCGTCCGAAAGTTCGCGAATGTCCGCTTCAATTTCTGCATCGCTTTCCAAAAGCGGCAAAGAAGGATGATTGGCGGTGTGATTGCCTACAATATGTCCCTCCTCCACCATGCGGCGAACAAGCGCTTCTTCTCTGTCCAGATAATCCTTTGTGATAAAAAAGGCGGCAGGTACCCCTTTTTCTTTCAATGTATCCAGAATGGACGCCGTGTGGCCCGCCTCATAGCCCTCGTCGAAGGTCAGATACACTCCCTCGTCCTCTTTTCCCATATAAATGCAGCCGTATGTATCCATCAGCCTTATCTGCTCGCTTGTAAATTCCGGCCTGGCCCCCTTCATGGGGCGGAAGCCCCAGCCCTGTACCCCACTTGCGGCCGATTCTACCGCCGCCTTCTCTTCCGGTTTTTCTGGCGCTGCGCACCCCGTTACAAGCAGCACCAACGCCAAGAAAAGGCTCCTTCCTCTTTTCATATCACCGCTCCCTTTCTGATAATAATTGGATAGTTGGGCTGCCCCGCAAGGCGCCGCCCTTCCCGAATTAAGCATTCCTTGTCAAAAATCACATGCTCCGCGCGGCAGCCGGTGTCGATATGCGTTTTCTCCATCACGATACAGTTTTCGAGATGCGCATACGGGCCGATTTTTACACCGCGGAATAAAATGCAATTTTCTACATGCCCTTCAATACTACATCCGTCCGCAACAAGACAGTCGGATACCTCGGCGTTATCGCCATACCTTGTAGGCATCCGGTTTTTTACCTTGGTAAAAATGGGGTCCGGTTGCCGAAAAAGCGCCGTTTGTACCTCCTCGCGCAAAATATTCATATTGCAGGCAAAATAATTTGCCACGGTGTCTATCTTTTCTGCATAGCCAGAAAATTTCCAGCCATATAGTTTAAGGCCGCTCCGGTTTCGAATCAGCACATCCATCCGGAAGCTATGCTCTCCCCTTGCCACCGCATCTTCTAAAATGCGTATTAGAAGCTCCTTCTCCATGATATACATATCCATGCCGCATTTGGGGCTGTGCGCATGCTGCGAGCTGAGTGCCACATCGCAAACCCTGCCGTCCCCCTCCGTTTCCAGCGCCAGGAAGGAGCCCCTATCTCCCGTTTTTTCCCGGTAAATAATCGTAATATCCGCGTCGCTTTCCTTATGAAAAGCCACCGCTTCGTTAAAGGTGATGTTGCACACGGTGTTTCCTTCGCAGAGAACGACATACTTTTGCCGGGAACGCCTGAGGTACGGCATTGTGCCGAAAAGCACATCCAAATCGCCGGCCATTTCATTGTATCGTTCATTACTTGCAAATGGCGGCAGTAAAAAAAGGCCGTAATGCTCCCGCTGCAAATCCCATGGTGCTCCAGCGCCCAGATGATCCATCAAAGAGGAATACTTATGATGTGTGGCTACGCCCACATTGATAATGCCGGAATTGACCATGCCGCTAAGGACAAAGTCAATCAGACGATAACGCCCTGCAATCGGCAGTGCTGCTACGCTCCGCATTTCGGTAAGCTCCCGCATTTTGACATCGTCGGCCTCCGTCAGTATAATTCCCATTGTATCTTGCATTCATATCCCTCCGACTACTGCGCCGCTTTTTTCTCCCGCGCGCCCCACTACTGCTGTTCGTTCCTCCCCTACAACCTGTATCTCGCCGTCCTTCCCCCGTATATCCGCGCCGCGCCGTACCCGGACGCCGCTGCCAATAATGGCATTTTCCACATAGGCGTCCGCTTCAATAAAGGCATCGGGGAACACAATGCTTGTAAGCACTCTGGCGCCGCGGCTTATCGTAACGCCGCGAAATAGGACACTTTCATGCACGCGCCCATAAATTCGGCACCCTTCTGTGACGATGCTGTCCGAAATATGTGCTTCGGCTGCAGAAAAATGCGGCGGCTGCGCGATGTCGCGGCTGAAAATGGTCCAGTCCGGATCATATAAGTCAAACCGTGGCGGAGAACAAACCAAATCCATATTGGCCTCCCAAAGGCTTCTGGCCGTTCCGACATCCTTCCAATATCCGTCAAAATGATACGCTTGCAGCTTTTCTCCTGCCGCAAGCATCATGGGTATCACATTTTTCCCGAAATCGTTCTGTGATGCAGGATTGTCCGCATCCAAAATAAGATATTTCTTTAAAATCTGCCAATCGAACACATACACGCCCATGGACGCAAGGTCGTTTTTCGGCTTTTGGGGCTTTTCCTGAAATTCCGTGATTCTTCCTTTTTCGTCCGTATTCATAATCCCGAATCGCGAAGCCTCATTGATGGGCACCCGGATGACGGCAATTGTCGCCGCAGCGCCCGTGCTTTTATGCGCCTCCAGCATCTTTCCATAGTGCATTTTGTAAATGTGGTCGCCGGAAAGCACCAACACATATTTGGGCGAGAATCGCTCTACAAAGCCGATGTTCTGATAGATCGCATTGGCGGTTCCCTTGTACCATTCTCCAATACCCGTTTTTAAATAGGGAGGCAAAATATATACCCCGCCGCGATTCCGGTCTAAATCCCAAGGTCGCCCACTCCCGATATAGGTATTGAGATCCAGTGGCTGATACTGTGTTAAAACACCTACCGTGTGTATACCGGAATGCGTACAGTTGCTCAGGACAAAATCAATAATTCTGTATTTCCCCCCAAAGGGAACTGCCGGCTTTGCAAGCTCCTTCGTAAGACTCCCAAGGCGGCTTCCTTGCCCGCCGGCTAAAATCATGGCCAGACATTTCGTATGTTGCAAAATTTTACGCTCCTTCCTTTGTTTCTTCCCATAGTAGTATATTAAAAGAACGCACGCTTTATGCTCTAAAACACATAGATTCTCCAAAGCCTACAAGTTTTATGTTACATTTCTGTTAATTTTAGAAAATAATCTTGCAAAATTGCAAAAAAAAGTATATTATAAAGTAGTAAAAGTTTTTAGCAAAGGAGAACGAGATGGCGAATAAATTTTACCAAAGCGTACTTTACCAAATGAGTATCTCGATCGGCCGCAAGGTAGGCTTTTACCAAGACGGCGATTTTATTTTTTCCTATCCGGAAGACACAGTAATGCTGCAGCGTGCGGCAGAACTTCGGCACCTTACAGAAACGATGGATGAGCCTCTGCATTTTATGGGCTTTACCTTTTTGGGGACGCCTGCACATGGCACGCCTGAATTTCTGGTGTTTGTAGAAGGTGAAGATGCAATGGCCGAGCAGTTTGCCGAGATTGTTTCCGTTTCTATCAGCTCGATGCAGCAGCTGCAGAATGACCGCTATGACCGTTCTAACCTCATCCGGAATATTATTTTAGACAATGTTCTTCCCGGGGATATTCATATCAGCGCCAAGGAACTGCACCTTTCGTATGACACCCCGCGCGTGATTATGCTGTTGCGTATGACCGACGGTAGCGCGACGGCGCACACGCTTGTTGAAGTTGTGCGGAATCTCTTCCCCGATAAGAATCATGATTTCGTATTCAGCCTTGACGAGCGGAATACCATTTTGGCAAAAGAACTCACCCCGGAGATGACCGCTTCCGATTTAGACCGTATGGCACAAACGATTCTGGACACGGTCAACACGGAGGCATACGCGAAGATATCCATTGGTATCGGCACCGTTTCTCCCACCATCAAGGACCTTGCAAAATCCTATAAGGATGCCCGTGTGGCACTGGAAGTCGGGAAAGTGTTTGATACCGAGCGTCCGGTTATCAATTACGAAAATCTCGGGATTGGCCGCCTGATTTACCAGCTGCCTACGACGCTTTGCGAATTATTTCTGTCCGAGGTGTTTAAAGCCGGTTCGATGGATGCGCTTGATTCCGAAACGCTCTTTACGATTCAGAAGTTCTTTGAAAACGACCTCAATGTTTCGGAAACCTCCCGCCAATTGTATGTGCACCGCAATACGCTTGTATATCGTCTTGATAAGGTGCAGAAAATTACGGGGCTGGATTTAAGAATTTTTGACCATGCCATCGTCTTTAAAATCGCTATGATGGTAAAACGCTATCTCGCATCCAATCCTGTAAAGCTTTAAAAACAAAAGAGCCGGAAACTCCGGTGAAGAAACAAAAGGATTAAAGAGCATGATTGATTTTAAAAATGTTACCAAAATCTACGAAGATAACAAAGCCGTTGCGCTTGAAGATGTCAGCTTCCATGTCCACAAAGGCGAGTTTGTGTTTTTAGTAGGCCACAGCGGTGCCGGGAAATCTTCCATTATTCGCATGCTGCTTTGCGAGGAAACGCCTACAAAGGGCGAAGTGCTCGTAAACGGCCATAATATCGGGCAGATGACACGGAAAGAAATCCCTTTCCTTCGTCGCGAAATCGGCGTTGTGTTTCAAGATTTCCGCCTGCTCCCTTCGCGAACGGTCTATGAAAATGTTGCATTCGCCATGCGGATTGTCGGCGCTTCCAGTCGTCAGATGCGACGGCGCATCCCGGAAGTTCTTAATATGGTGGGGCTTTCCCGTAAGGCAAAGGCCTATCCCTCCCAGCTTTCCGGCGGTGAGCAGCAGCGAGTTTCTATGGCCCGTGCACTTGCCAACAACCCCTCCATTTTGATTGCAGACGAGCCGACAGGCAATCTCGACCGCGAAAAAGCTGCCGAAATCATGTCCATTTTAGAAGACATCAATAATCGCGGCACCACCATTTTAATGGCTACGCACGCCGAAAAGGTTGTAAATGAAATGCACAAGCGTGTCATTACACTGGATATGGGACACCTGATTTCAGACGAACAAGAGGGGGTGTATGCTGTTGGCGTTTAGAGAATTTCGTTACTATTGTACCGAAGCCTTCAAAAGTATTTTTTATAATATCCTGATGACGCTGGCAAGCGTAATCACCGTAACCGGTTGCCTTCTTTTCTTAGGAACCTTTACGCTTTTTAGCATGAATCTTAGCTACATTTCCGACCAAGTGCGTGCGGAATGCAAAATTGTTGCTTATGTCGATCCGGCATATTCCGACGGGGAAACCGAAGCCGTAGGCGCCGACATCCGCGCCCTTCCCAATGTAACCGATGCAGAGCTCGAAACGAAGGATGAAGCTTTTGCCGGCGCAAAGGAAATGCTGGGCGAAGCCGGCGTTTCCCTGGAGGGCATGGAAAATGACGGCTTTCTCCGTGCCTCGTACACCGTTTCTGTTGCGGATCTTGCGGCGTCTGGCGCAACCGCAGAGGCCCTTCGCGATGTCGAAGGCATTGAAGAGGTGCATGAGCAGCAAGACATTACAAACGAAGTGTATCATACCACGCGCGTAATTAAAATTGCGCTGATGGTTGCGATGCTTGTTCTGGCGTTAATTGCCGTTTTCATTGTGGCAAACACCATAAAGCTTGCCGTATTTGCCCGCGAGAAGGAAATCCATATTATGAAATATGTCGGCGCAACAGACTGGTTTATCCGCTGGCCGTTCATCATTGAAGGTATTTTCGTTGGCCTTTGCGGCGGACTGATTTCCCAGCTCGTTTGCATGGTTTTATATGGGGCTTGCGTACGCGGGATTGCCGCTTCTTCCTGGTTCCCCTTCGAGCTTTACCCCTTCTCCACGGTATCGGGAACGCTCGTTTTGGTCCTGCTCCTTTTCGGTTCCCTGATGGGCGCCATCGGAAGTTTGATTGCCGTACGGCGGCATCTCAAGGTTTGATTGCTTCGTTTTGAAAGGAAGATTCCTATGCGAAAAAAACAGAGAACGCTCCTGATTGTTTTAGCCATTTTAGCACTCGTTGCATTTTTGCTGCCTACCTTTGCGCCGCTGATTTCCGTGAAAGCCGACACGGTTTCCCAACTGCAGGACAAGCTTTCTGCTGCGCAAAAATCCCGTGCAGATGCCGAGGCGGCTTTGTCTGGCGTAAAAGATAAGATTACAGATGCAAAAGGGCAGCGTGAAAAACTTGACATTAGTATTTCTGCGCTGGAAAACGAAATTTATGCGCTGGATGTACAAATTGCAGAGAATAAGAAAAATATTAAACTCGTAACAGATGAGCTTGCGAATATTGAAAAAAGCCAGAAGGAATATTCGGATATTTTCAAGGAACGCGTTCGCGTTATGTACGAGCGGAATGACCTTTCCTTCCTCACGCTTCTGTTCAGCGCCGAAAACTTTTCGGATCTTTTAAAGCGCATCGAAACTGTTTCACAGATTGTCCGCTATGACAAGGCTGTTATGAAACGGATGGCAGATACACAGGCGGAAATTGCTGCTAAAAAGGAAAGTCTTGAAGAAGCTGCAAAGGTTGTGGAACTGAATCAAGAAATTCAAAAATCGAAAAAAGCAGAACTGGATGCAAGCAAAGCCGCGCTGAGCACCGTTATTGCAAATCTGGAAGCCGATGCCGATGCACACCGCGCCGCGCTGGACGAAGCCGATGCCGCCGAAGCGGCGCTTCGTGCAGAAATCAAGGCGCTTACCAGTTCTTCATCCACAAAGCCGCAGAACACACCTGCTCCCTCTTCTTCTTCGTATGATAGCGGTGGCAGATTCTGCTGGCCCACGCCCTCGACCACCTATGTAACCTCTCCCTTTGGCACACGGTTCCATCCGGTGCAAAAGCGAAATAAAACGCATACTGGTATTGACATCGGCGCCGGGCACGGTGCGTCCATTGTAGCAGCAGAAGCCGGTACCGTGCTTCGCGCAGGCTGGAACAGCGGCTACGGAAACTATGTGGTGATTGACCATGGCGGCGGTGTACAGACCTTGTATGGTCATTGCAGCGCACTCCTTGTGCAAAGCGGCCAGACTGTAGGACGCGGGCAAAATATTGCACGCGTTGGCTCAACCGGCGTATCGACCGGCCCGCATCTCCACTTCGAAGTGCTCATTAATGGTTCCTATACCGATCCGATGGCATATTTTAACTGATACCGGTATATACTGTGATTAACTTTTCCTTTTCGAAAGGATATTGTCATGAATAAGAAACACATTGTGATAACCGCGCTTTTAAGCGCGGTTTCGACTATCCTCGTTTGTACGCTCCTTCTCTTTTTCACGATGAGCGACGCAGACCGCCTGCGCCTTCTCATCCGCTTTGGCTACGCCGGCGAATATTCGGATGATGCACTGATGGAAGGTGCGGCGCGCGGCGTAATGGATGCGCTTCCTGACCCCTATTCGGTCTACTTTTCCGAGGAGGAATACCGCATGTTTATGGAAGAAATGGATGCTTCCTATACGGGTATTGGCATTGAGGTTCTCCCGGAAGGCGGTCATCTTACCGTTCGCACAGTTTTCCCCGATTCTCCCGCTGAAAAAGCCGGCGTTTTAGAAGGGGATTTCATTTTACAGGTGGGCGATATTGTGATTTCCGAGGACACCTATGAGGAAGCTATCCTCCTTCTCCGCACAAAAGAGGATTCTCCCCCTGTGACGCTTCAGCTTCTGCGTGGCACTACACAGCTTTCTCTTTCCGTTTCGCGGCGCAAAATTACGCTGGCAACGGTGGAAACCGAAACGATGGAGGATATCGTTTATGTCCGCATTCTTGGCTTTGATTCCCCCACAGCTGGCGAGATGGCCGCAGCGATTGAAAAGGCTGAACGACAAAACGCCAAGGGACTCATTTTGGATGTACGGAATAATCCGGGCGGATACCTTGAAAGCGTGACGAGTATTGCTGATATGCTTCTGCCGGAATGCACGATTGTGTATACCGAGGATAAAAACGGCAGAGAAACCAGCCGTTTTGAAAGCGATGCCGACTGTACTTCCCTTCCGCTCGTTTTACTCATCAATGAAGAGAGTGCCTCCGCTTCCGAAGTTTTAGCCGGCGCGCTGAAGGATAACGGCCGCGCCCAGCTTGTCGGAAAAACTACTTTTGGCAAAGGAAGCGTGCAGTCTGTTTTCAAGCTCCGCGAAGGCGGCGTAAAAATGACTGTTGCGCACTACTATACGGCCGGTGCTTATAAAATTGACGGTGTGGGGATCTCCCCACACCACACAGTAGAAAATGCACCGGGACAAGATTTGCAGCTGGAAACGGCTCTCTCCCTTTTAAAGTAGCGCATTCATAGAAAAGGGGCTGTAAATTAACGAAAAGTTAATTTACAGCCCCTCTTTCGTCCTCACTTCTCTACTTTGTATCCCTTCCGGGCACTAAAACCGTATCGAGAATGCCACCGAGTTTTGCCATTACCATACCATAATTTGAAATGGGTACATTTTGCGAAGCTGCTGCCGCAATTCTGGCAAGCACATGCCGGCGGTTGAACATGCAGGCACCGCAATGAATAATAAGCTGATAGGAGGATAGATCCTTTGGAAAATCATCGCCGGCCACAATGTCGACCGTAAGGTTCTCGCCCACCTTTTTCCGGAGCATGGCCGGAATCTTCACGCGCCCAATATCCTCTGTAGCCGGTGCATGTGTGCAGGCTTCTGCAATCAGCACGCGGTCACTTTCCTTTAGGGTGTCGATCGTCTCCGCACCCTGCAAAAAGGTCGTAATGTCACCTTTTACATCGGCAAAGAGTACCGAAAAGGAAGTAAGCGGTACCCCTTTTGGCGTTTTTTCATGCACAGTTCGAAATGCCTGCGAATCCGTTATAACCAGCGCCGGGGGGCGGGAAAATCCCGATAGCGCGCTTTCCATCGTTTCAGGCGTCAAGCAGGTGACGATGCAACCGCGGTCAAGGAGTTCTCTTATCGTTTGTACCTGTGGCAAAATGAGTCTCCCCTTCGGCGCGGCAACATCCTGCGGCATCACGAGCACTACATGGTCGCCGCTTTTGCAAACCCGCTCTGTAATACTGCGCACCTCGGGTGCAAATTCAGAAAGTGCCGCACGCACATTCTGTATCCCTTCGCCCGTTTTGGTACTGGTCAAAATCACCTTTCTTCCACACAGTGCTTCCGCTTCCTCCGTGCCCGCACGCCCTAAATCGGCACAGTTTCGGACCGGCAAAACCGGAAGCCCTTTTTCCATACACTTCTTTACCCACATTTGGTCAACTTCTTCTAGGGCACCGCAAAAAACCAGAAGCACCACATCTGCTTTTTCGATTGCCTTCTCAGTTTCTGCGACGCGAAGCGCGCCAAGCTCACCTTCGTCGTCATACCCCGCCGTGTCAATCAGCACGCACGCGCCCACGCCGCGGATTTCCATGTTTTTATATACCGGGTCTGCGGTGGTGCCGGGTGCAGAGGACACAATGGCCGCATTCTGCCCCGTCAGGGCGTTAATCAGCGAGGATTTTCCGCTATTTCGTTTTCCAATAATTCCAATGTGCAGGCGATTTCCCCGATTTGTAGTTTCCATCATTCTCTCCTTTAGAAGCGGAAGTCGCGGCTGCCCGCGTGCATGCGCGCAATATTCTCCTCCGCAATTGTCCGCACCTTTTCATTCGGAATCCTCAAAAGTTCTTGTTTAATTAATTCTTCGCCAATTTTCCGCGTATCCGCCGAAGCATAGTCCTCCAGATATTCCTGCAAAGTCATCAGCGCGTTTGGCTGACAGCAGTTGGCAATCTGCCCGGACTTGACGAGTTGCATAAACCGGTCACCTGTACGGTTTTCCCGATAGCAGGCCGTGCAGAAACTGGGAATATACCCGAGCCGCATCAGCCAGTTCACAACCTCATCCAGCGTACGACGGTCTTCAATCTCAAACTGGATAGATTCATTATCCTCCTCGGCATAGCCGCCCACGCTTGTTCGGGAGCCGCCCGAAAGCTGCGAAATACCGATTTTCAGAAGTCTTTCGCGCATTTTGGCCGATTCGCGGGTAGACACAATCATTCCGGTATACGGCACGGCTAGGCGGATAACGGCTACAATTTTAGCAAAGATGTCATCAGGAACGGCGTTAGAAAACTCGTCGATATCCACGCCGTCTGCCGGACGAATCCGCGGCACGCTGATGGTATGCGGCCCAACACCTTTTGCCGCCTCCAGATGCTCTGCGTGCATTAAAAGCCCCACAAAATCATACCTGTACAGGTTAAGACCAAACAATACGCCGATGCCCACATCATCAATTCCGCCATCCATCGCTCTGTCCATCGCCTCTGTGTGGTAGGCATAATTACTTTTGGGGCCGGTCGGGTGCAGCGCCTCATAATTTTCCTTGTGATAGGTTTCCTGAAACAGAATATAGGTGCCGATTTTAGCATCGTGCAACGCACGGTAGTTCTCCACGGTGGTAGCGGCAATATTGACATTGACTCTGCGAATTGCGCCGTTTTTATGCTGAATTCCATAGATGGTTTCGATGCTTTCCAAAATATAGGAAAGCGGGTTATTCACCGGATCCTCTCCGGCTTCCAAGGCTAGTCGTTTATGCCCCATATCCTGCAGCGCAATCACCTCGCGGCGAATTTCCTCCTGCGTCAGCTTCTTGCGCGGGATTGTGCAGTTCCCGTGGTGATATGGGCAGTAGACACAGCCGTTCACACAGTAATTGGAAAGGTACAGCGGTGCAAACATTACAATTCGGTTTCCGTAAAGCCGCATTTTAAGCCGGTTAGCAACCTTGAAAATCTCTTCGTTTTGCGCAGGGAGCGTGCATTCCAGTAAAACAGCCGCCTCTCTGTGCGTCAGCCCCGCACCCTTTTCCGCTTTCTCAATCAACTTATCGATCAGCGCCGCGTCCTCTTTGTGTGCTTCTGCATATAAAAGCGTATCCTCAATTTCGGCGTGGTTTATAAACTCTTCTGCTCTTGACGATTTTACATCATATTTCATTGATAATCTCCTCTCCCCTCATGTATGGTATATCCAAGTTCCTCTATTTTACGGCGCACCTCGTCGATACCTTCCTGCGCCTTGTTGTCATAGATTGCATATTTCCCGCGTACCGTCGGCGGCGACAAGTTGGGCATCACGACATTAGCGCCCGCTAAAATCCCCTTTTCGCGTCCGTCTTCCGAAAGCGAGGCCAGCGCCGTCGTTGCCGGCAACAGCGCCTTTTGGTGCATGAGCCGTAAAATGGCTATAAGCTTAATTGTCATCGCAAGGCTTCCAGCAGGAAAGCCGGAAAACGGCGTTTGCGCTTGCGGCATAAACGGGCCGATTCCAATCATGTGCGGCCGGAAAGTTTGCAGAAACAAAAGGTCTTCCGCTATATTTTCTATTGTCTGGTACGGCGAGCCGACCATAAATCCCGCCCCCACCTGATAGCCGAGGGCTTTGAGACTTGTAAGGCATTCCATCCGGCTTGCAAGCGTCATTTCCGGCGGATGCAGTCTGCTATAATGTGTACGGCTTGCCGTCTCATGCCGAAGCAGATATCGATCCGCCCCGCACAGACGCCAGAAGGCATATTCCGCTTCGCTTCTCTCGCCAAGCGAAAGCGTAATCGCCGCCTTTGGACACTTTTCTTTCAGGTTTTTGATGATATCTCCAACCACGGTTTTCGTAAAATACGCGTCCTCGCCGCCTTGCAGCACAAAGGTACGGATTCCCTCTTTATATCCCGCAGCCGCCGCAGACAAAATCTCTTCCCCGGAAAGCCGATACCGTATCGCTGCAGCGTTCGAGCGCCGAAGGCCGCAGTAATAGCAGTCGTTCTTACAATAGCTGGAGATTTCCAAAAGCCCGCGCAGATAAATTTCTTTCCCGAAAACCGCATCGGCCTTTTTTCGAGCTTCCCTGCACAACGGCGCATCCATTTCCGGCTCTGAAAGGATTGCTATCAAAGCCTCCTTCGATAGATTTTCTCCTTTTATAAGGCTTTGAAACGCCTTTTCGGCAATCATAGCTTTGCGTAAGCGGTTTTTGCCGTTACGCCCTCCAACATTCCTAGTTTTCCGGAAAGTGCCGCCGTTATTTCCTGCGGCGCATCCAAAACAACGCTGATGACCGACACCTGCTTCTCCCGATAGGGGATTCCCATCCGGCCCACGATATACCCTTCTGCCTCGTGCAGAATCTGATTGATTTTTTCAGCGGCCTTCGTGTTCTCAACGATAATGCCGACATGTGCAATTCGATTTTCCATATTTTCCTCCCAATACAAAACCGCCTCGCCCTGTGGCGAAGCGGTGATAAAGCAGAACAATTCTTAGCATCCAGTTCGCCTTCCAGGTTGGGCGCACCCTCTCTGTCAGGTTTTATTTAGTATACCAAAAAAATTCTCCTTTGTCAAGCGTTTTATACTGCACGGAACCCACGCCCGATAATTTCGCTGGAAGTGGTGATGATGATAAACGCATGCGGGTCTACCGCGCGGATCTTGCTGCGAAGCTGAACGGCTTCAATGCGCCTGCAGACGGTGTGCAGCATGTAGCGTTCTTCCTTGGTATACTCGCCCAAAACGCGCTGTGTACTTACCCCGTGATGCAGCGTGCGTATAATGTATTCGGAAATTTCTTCTTTTTTATCTGTTATTACCACAAAATATTTGCAAGTGTTCAGGCTTTCAATAACTGCATCTACAATAAATGCCTTCGCAAAAAGTCCCAGAAGCGAGAAGAGTCCTGTTGGAATATTAAAAACGAAAAACGCACTGGCCGCCACAATAAAATCTGCACAAAGCAGCGCCTTCCCTACATCCACAGCCGTATATTTCTTTAAAACCAACGCCACAATGTCCGTACCGCCCGATGAGGCGCCTGCATTGAAAATCATTGCAGAACCGACCGAAGTTAAAAGCATCGCATACACAAGCTCTAAAAACGGCTGCTGGGATAGCGGTTCTGACAAGGGAATAAAAATTTCAAGTGCATAGGTAATTGCAGAATACAGCATGCTGCAATATACTGTTTTTATGCCATTTTGTTTCCCTAAAAGTAAAAAACCGACCAGCAAAAGTGTGAGATTTAATATCCAAATCCACGCGCCGGCAGTAATAGGTGTGAGCTGCGCGAAAATGGTGCCGATACCCGTTACGCCGCCGGTGGAAAAGCCATTTGGAATTTTAAAGAAATAAACGCCAAGCGCCAAAAGCACGCACCCAAGCGTCATGAATAAAAAGTCCTTTTTCTTACCCATCCTTTTCTCCTTCTCTGCAAATAGAAATTATCTAACCGAGATAAAAATCCATAAAAAGCATCAGGCAGAACCCAAGTAAAAGCGCATAGGTTGCACCGCGTTCGCATCCGTGTGCGTGCGTTTCCGGGATGATTTCATCGCTGATGACATAGAGCATAGTTCCACCTGCAAGCGAAAGTGCAAACGGCAAAACTGCCGTTGACAGGCTGACGGCAAAGTAACCGAGCATCGTGCCGAGAACTTCAATCACACCGGTCGCCGTTGCAAGTGCCAGCGTGCGCCGTTTCTTCATGCCGGCCGCCAGCATCGGTCCAATAATGACCATGCCCTCCGGAATATTTTGCAAGGCAATGCCGCCCGCAATCGTCAGGGCCTCGGCCGTGTTGCCTGTACCAAAGCCAACGCCCGCCGCAATCCCCTCCGGCAGGTTGTGAATCGCAATGGCAAGCACGAAAAGCAGAACCCTGCTGATTTGTTCGTTTTGCACCGGATGCGTTTCCGGTTCCGTGCCGGAAAGCTTATGTAAATGCGGCACTGCGCGATCTAAAAGGTTCAAAAGGAGCGCGCCGGAAAAGACGCCGGCCGTCGTTTGCAAAACCGGAAAGCGCCCTCCATAGGAAAGGGAAGGAAGAATGAGCCCCACAACAGCGGCGCAAAGCATCACGCCCGCGGCAAACGATAAAACGATATCGCTGAAACGGTGGGACATCCGTCGAAAGCAAAAGCCTAACATTGCGCCGAAAAGTGTTGCCCCGCCTACGCCAAGTGCCGTCAAAAGTACAATTTTCATCGTAGTCTCTCCTTTATGGTTCTATTTCCAAAGTGTTCTTGCAAAGTACCATCCGTTTGGAAGGATTGTGATTTCTACTGTTCCGTTTTGGTCCGTCCGATAGACAGGGATGTTCCTTTCGGCATAGTTCGAAAGAATCGTTTGGGAAGGATGTCCGTAAGAATTCTCCCCGCAGGAAATTACCGCGAGGGATGGACTTGTTGCCGCAGTAAATTCCTCGCTTCCGGCTGTGCTTGCACCATGATGCGGTACCTTGAGAATATCGCAGTCGAGATCCGCACCGCGCCACACAAGCCGCCGTTCCCCTTTTTTATCGATGTCGCCTGTGAAAAGCAAGCGTACGCCAAAGCTTTCCATGCGATACAAAAGTCCATTATTCTCGTCCGTTCCAATATTACTGTCAAAAGCTGAAACCGAAAGCGCGCCAAGCTGTACCGTATCCCCGTCTCCCAGATAGCGAATGGCCGTTCCGGTTTTTGCCGCCATCGCGGCAAGCGCTGGCTTTAAGTCGCTGTCGGCATGGCTGGGAAGAAAAAGTGTTCGTACAAGTCCTTCCTCCATGAGCCGCAAATAGGCGGCACCATGATCTGTATGATAGTGCGTCAAAAACGCGGCCTCTATCTCCAAAAGCCCCCGATTTCTTATATAAGGAATAACCGTTTTTTCGGCAACATCTGTATATATGCTTCCACCGCTGTCAAAAAGAACGGCCGTTTTCCCCATCGTTACGAGCGCACAGTCCCCATTCCCCACACTGAGAAATGACACTTGCACCGTTTTACTCATCATCCAGCTTCCCAAAAGCTGGACCTCTAGCAGCGTTACGGCTAAAAGAAACGCATAGAGTGTCTGCCACCGCCGCTTACAAAACCAGAGATAAATTCCCACGACGCCGGCAAGATACGCCATAAAATCCAGCGTTCCCGGTTTTGTAACCATTTGTACAGAGAACGGCAACGATGCGATAACCTTCGCCACAGCAAGAATATAGCAGACAATGCGGTCAAGCGCCCAGAACAATATTGTGGACAGAATTGGAATCTGCGCCGTAAGGCTCGCAAAAAATCCGCCAACCATAACCGGTGTAACCAGCGGACAAACGAGAAGATTTGCTAAAACGCCCATGGTGGACAATATTCCAAAATAGTAGGCAGCAATCGGCGCAAATCCAAGAAAAGCTGTGACGGTTGTGGAAAGACTTATGCGAAGGAGTCGAGGAAGCATCCTAAGGCATGCCTCTATTTTGGGGGCAAACAGTAAAATGGCAAGCGTAGAAGTGCAGGACAGCTGAAAGCCAATGTCAAATACAATACCGGGATTTGCAAGGCCAAGAAATAGAACGGCAAAAGCCAGCGCCGTCAAGGCATCGCGGTCTCTTCGGAGAAAGTCCGCAAAGAAAAAGACCGTCAGCATAAGTGCCGCCCGTAAGACAGAAGCGGAAGCTCCGGTAAACACGACGAAAAACCAAATAAACAAAAGATAGCAACACACCGAAAACCAGCGTTTTTGGATGTGGAGAATCCCAAAAAGGGCCATAACGGCAGTAACAAGCACTTGCAGGTGCATCCCGGAAACGGCAACAATATGTGAAAGTCCTGCTTTTTGCAAGGCGACAATGTCTCTTTCATATATCCCGCTCTGATCCCCGGTTAAAAGCGCAACCAAAAACGCTTCAGCGGCAGAACTTGTCCTACCGGAAATCCTTTCCTTTAGCCAAGTCCTTGCGGCATACGCCATATCTTTCGGCTGATAAAGAGAGAAACTGTACCCCGTTTTCTGTATCTCCCCCGCTTCCGGATATAAAAAGGCATACAAATGCTTTCCCATCGCGTACGGTCGGTACGCCGTTTCGCCAAAGTTTTGAGGCACACCGGGGACGCTAGCAACTGCCCGGACCAAAACTGCATCTCCGTACTGCCAGCTGCCTGCATCTTTCGGATAGATATACACGGTGCCTTCCTTGACAGAAGCCAAATCGTTTTGTATCGTTCCGCGCACCGTAAGGCGCGTCTTTTCGCCCGTCTGCACCGCCTCGACACGGCCCTCTACCGTGACGATGGCGTCCGCAATCTTTGCAAGGCTTGCTTCATAGCCCGCATACTGCCATGTGAAAATACAAAAGCCAACGCAGAGACCCAACAGCATGCAAATACTGCTTTTCCGCCATGTTTTCGCGCAGATCGCCCACACCCCCAGAAGGGCGCAAAGGAAAAGCCCCCAAAAGAAGGCCTTCCGTTCGGCAAGCAAAATGCCGAGGCAAAAGGCTGCCGCGAGCCAAAATAGTCTTCTTTTTCTCATTCCGCTAAAAACGCTTGTAAGTCCGGCAAAAGTGCCGCCATTGTGCGGCGTCCTTCTTCGTAAATCTCCCGGAGTTTTTCCGGGTTTTTCTCTGTCCGGTGTATGCGAAGCGGCGTTTGTGGTGCAATCACAAAGGTTGCGCCCTCTTTTTCGCGTCTTTTTATGTATTCCCGCGTTTCGTTATAAACGATGTGCCGCCTTTCGATCGCTTCCAAAAGCGCCGGATACGCTTTTAGCGCCACGCGCAAAAGTCCCTGCATCTTTTCCGGCCCTTTCCTGTACGCTTCATCCCGTGTCAGCACAACCACATTTTTTGTATAGCCAATCCCCTCAAAAAAACGAAGGGGAATCGGGTCCGTCATGCCCCCGTCGAGAAGCACGCGCCCGCCAGCTTCGACCGGACGCGACAAAAGCGGTAACGAAGCGGATGCCCGCATCCAGAGCATATCTTCCCTATCTGCCTTTTCGCAGCGTCTGTAAACCGGCTCCCCGGTTTCAGCGTCGGAACAAACAACAAAAAAGGCAGTCGGATTTTCCCTGTACGCCTTCGTGTCAAATATATCGAGTTTTTCTGGAAGCTCGCGATAGCAAAAATCAGCGCCGTATAAATCACCCGTTCGCAGGAGCGAGCGCACGCTACAGTACCGCTTATCCTTTGAAAATCTTGTATTATATCGAATCGTGCGGCCGATTTGTCCGGATTTATAATTGCAGCCAAACACCGCACCGGCCGAAACGCCGACGATGCCATCATACGCGATACCATTTTCCATCATGACATCGAGTACGCCTGCAGTAAACATTCCCCGCATGGCGCCGCCTTCGAGAACAAGTCCATTTCTCATTGCTTTTCCTTTCGCTCATACTTCTTTAGGTAATGCCGTTTTCAGACTCGCCAGGTGCGCATCAAAACTCATCTCTTCTGCGTGCCAGACGCCGTTTTCATAGACAAAACGCGACACCGAGGCGTTTGAAACCCAGGGGAATTCCAAAATCCGCAAAATATTGCCTGTTTTCACAAGGCATTCCATCGCCCGGATAGGCGTTGCGTGCGTTGCGACCGCCACGGTTTTGCCGTCGTTTTGCATAGCAATCTCCGTCAACACCTTCATAATACGCTCGCCGAGCGCGGCAACCGATTCGCCCCCCGTACACACCGCGCGCCCCAAATCCTCTTTCCAGATTTTAAAATCCTCGGCGTATTCTGTTTCCAGTTTTGAGAAGGGTCGCCCCTCCCACTCGCCGGCGCGAATTTCGCGAAGCCGCGAATCTGCCACAATCGGGCGTTTTACCGCGTTTGCAATCGCGGCACCGGTTTGATAGGCTCTTACAAGGTCGCTCGCGTACACACCATCCACCTTGTAATTCTCCCGGATATGTTGCGCCGTCTTTTTTGCCTGCACCGCGCCTTTTTCTTCAAGTGCAGCATCCAGATGTCCGGCAAACACATGGTTTCGGTTTGCTACACTTTCTCCATGTCGGATAAGCAGTATTGTTGTCATGCTTCTGCCCCTCTTTTTTGTTCCATTCTTTACTAAATCATTATATAAAATTCGAAATGCGTTTGTCAATAGGATTTCTCCTTTTTTTAGCCACCCACAAGCGCGATTTCGTCTGTTTTTGTTTTGGTTTCGTGATAATTTTATTTGCATTTCGAATTTGCAATTTCAGGGTATTTTTTTATTGACAATTTCCAAAAAAGATGCTATAATGCAACTATGAGGAAAAAAGGTTCCTTTCAGTAGTCATACTTTGCATGCGCGACCATTTTATTCCGGACGCGATTTTGCTTTTGGAAGACGGTAAAATTGTAGATTTTGGTGAAATGCGGAAGCTGAAGGCGCCCGTCGGTTGCACGGTTATTGACGCTGCGGGGCTTTATGTCGGTCCCGGTTTTGTGGATATTCACACGCCTTCTGATGGAACCGTATTTTTCCAAGATGATCCCATTTTGGCCAGCACACACCATTTAAAGCATGGCACGACCACACTTCTCCCCGCGCTGTATTTCAGTATGGACACTGCCGGGTATCTCGCCGCCATCGAAAAAATTAAGGCCGCGATGAAAGAAGAGTCTTGTGCCAACATTGCCGGTTTCTATATGGAAGGGCCGTATCTCATGTGACAGGGAATCTAACCCCTGGAAGGGGGGCCTGTGGAATACGAAAAATATGCTCCCATTCTCGATGCCGCCGGAGATTTAGCGAGAGTATGGGCTCTTGTGCCCGAACGCGAGAATGTCTTGGAGTTTGTAAAGAATGCGAAAAAAGTAAATCCAAATGCCGTTTTTGCAGTTGCACACAGCGAGGCATCCCCACAGGCTATAGAAGCGCTGATTCCTTACGGGCTTAAAATCGGCACACACCACACCAATGCAACCGGTGACCGCGTACTGTATCCGGAATGTCGCGGTGTTTGTGTAGATGAGGCCGTAAATTATAACCGCGAAATATACGCAGAGCTCATTTGCGACAGTCGTGGTATCCATGTTGATCCCTATATGCTCCGCCTTGTGCGCCGCATAAAAGGTGATGATCGCATTATCTTAATTTCGGACGCCTATGCCTGCGACGGACCCATTCCGCCCGGCTATGACGATGTGGACGATATCAACTTTGACCACGCCGGTGAAATTGCCGGTTCGAAAATGACGCTGGATATTTCCTGCCGCAATATGATCAAACACACCGGCGCTTCCATTGTAAACGCATTCCAGTTCGCTTCCTACAATCCTGCAAAAGCTGTTGGCTTTACGGACCGGGGTGAAATTGCAATCGGCAAGCGGGCCGACCTTGTGTTTGTAGACCACAAAATGGGTGTACAGCGTGTCCTTCTGGGTGGGAATACTGTTTTTTCTGCATAGCGCATGTCCACTTACATTTGGTTAATTAAAATTTTTAATTATAATAAAAAGAAAAGGAGCAAAAACCATGAAAGACATTATCT
>JAZSDW010000024.1:0-8467 GCA_045531355.1 Clostridia bacterium
TTCCAAAATGATCTGTGATAATATTTAATCTTTTCATAATAATATAGTATACCACGCCACATGGAAAAAGTCAACCATTTAGAAAACAAAAATATTTTAAAATTCGCCAAAATATAAAGCTTTTCGACCTGGGTTTCTTGACTTTTTGCCTATCTGTGTGATAAAATGTTACCGAGCGTTTTTCAACATCTGATTTTTAGGAGACAAAAATGAAACTGATACTGCAAAGAGTAAAAAAAGCCGCTGTCACGGTAGATGGCGAGACAGTCGGCAAAATCGAAAAAGGTCTTTTTGTTTTAATAGGCGTTGGCGAATCCGATACGGAAGAAAATGCGGAGTGGCTTATTAACAAACTCTCCGTTTTGCGCCTTTTTGAAGATGCCGATGGTAAAACGAATCTTTCTCTTCAGGAAGTAGACGGAGCGCTCTTGCTTGTTTCGCAGTTTACGCTTTATGGCGATTGTCGAAAAGGGAGCCGTCCCAGCTTTTCCGCTGCCGCCTCTGCTGAAAAAGCAGAAGCGCTATACCGGTATTTTGTAAAGCGCTGCAAAGAAATTTTCCCAAAGGTTGCCACCGGAAAATTTGGGGCTGATATGGAAATCAATGCAGTTTGCGACGGCCCTTTTACTGTTACACTGGAGCATTAAAGATCTACCGACTTAATATGCGGGCAAGCTTGTAATATGCCTAAAAGCGCTGTGGCGCAAAAGCCGGTCGGAAGCTTGATGCTCATGTCCAGCTTTATATACCCCGTGTCCTCTATTTCCATTTTGATGTTTAAGGTTTCAATTTTGCTAGATTCCAAAAGTGTATAAATATCTTGCACCGCGTTTTCTTCGTTTTTAATCAGCAGACGAAGCTGTTCGGTGGCAGGAAGATGCATAAAGTTCCATCTTCTGTGCAGGAAAACCTGTGCGAGCAAAACAACTAAAGTGCTCATAATGCCTACAGCATACATCCCGCCGCCAATTGCCATACCAATTGCGGAGGTTGCCCAGATTCCGGCTGCCGTAGTCAGCCCGTTAATGGTATATTTTCGCACGAAAATTAGTCCGGCACCCAGAAAACCGACACCAGAAACAACAGAAGCAGCCACGCGGGATACATCGACAGAGTGACCCGGCAGACTGGCCACATCCATAAATCCATATTTAGAAATAATCATTACAAGAGCCGCCGCCATGGACACGATGAAATGTGTTCGCACGCCGGCTTCTTTTAATTGCCTTTTTCGCTCATACCCGACCACGGCGCCGCAAACGCCTGCTAAAATTAATCTCCCAAAGAACTCAAAATTAATCATAAACCCTCCAAAAATCTATTGCTTTTTAAGTAAAGTCTCCGAAATCATCTCTACACAGCCTTCTTTCGACAGAATATCTGTCTGAACAGGCATTCCCCTCTTATGAAGACGGTTTAACAGTGCGGTTGCTTGCGGTGCCTCCAGCCTCGCTCGCTGCAGGACTTCCGTATTGGTTAAAACGGCGCCGGGGGCTCCATCCATGAGAATGTGCCCGTTTTCTGTGACCAGGATGCGGTCAGCCAGCGCGGCTTCCTGCATAAAATGTGTAATCAGAATCATGGTGATGCCCTCGTTTTTACATAAGGACAAAATGGTATCCATGACTTCTTTTCGTCCGGAAGGATCCAGCATAGCTGTAGGTTCATCCAGAACAATATACGCCGGTCGCATGGCAATGATGCCTGCGATTGCCGTGCGCTGTTTTTGCCCGCCGGATAAGAGGTGCGGCGCGTGGCCGCGATATTCGTACATTTGCACACTTTTGAGTGCCGCATCCACCCTCTGGCGAATTTCTTCAGAAGGAAGGCCGAGGTTTTCCGGCCCGAAAGCCACATCTTCTTCCACAATAGTTGCTACGATCTGATTGTCCGGATTTTGAAAAACCATGCCGACCCGATGCCGAATTTCCAGCAAATTTTCTTCCTTCGCCGTATCCATGCCATCGACTAAAACACGCCCCTCTGTTGGCAATAACACGCCATTTAAAAGCTTTGCAAAGGTAGACTTTCCCGAGCCATTATGACCTAACACCGCCACAAACTCTCCAGGCGCAATCGAAAGGGATACGCCATGAAGTGCCGGGCTTCCGCTTTCCGGATAAACATAGGAAACATTTTCAAGCTGAATCATATGGGTTTCTCCCATCTCGCCGTAGAGCCGCACGGCAAAACGATCCCATCCTTTTGTACAGGAAGGCCAAGTTCGTCTGCCATGCAACTGCCTCCATATTTTTTGACCACGGTAAGCTCCAGCATGTTCCGTAGAACAGTTGGCGCGAGTCCCGTCGTATAGGAATTAATAATAAAGTATCGCGGAGTATCCGATAGAATCTCCGCACACTGGGCAACCAGATCGAAAATTTTATTCTCGAGTTTCCACATTTCGCCACCCGGCCCTCGTCCATAGGACGGCGGGTCCATAATAATACCATCATAACGATTCCCACGGCGCTTTTCCCGCTGTACAAATTTCTCGCAGTCGTCTACAATAAAGCGGACAAAGCGGTCAGAAAGGCCGGAAAGCTCCACATTTTCTTTTGCCCAAGCAACCATTCCTTTCGAAGCGTCTACATGCACAACATCTGCGCCTCCGGAAAGAGCAGCCAGGGTTGCACCACCGGTATAAGCAAATAAATTAAGTACACGGCTCCCTTCCGGCGAACGCTCCCTTATATAGGACCAATTTGCTGCCTGTTCCGGAAAAAGACCAGTGTGTTTAAATCCGGTTGGGCGCACATAGAAGGAAAGCCCGTCAACCGAAACTGTCCAGCGTTCCGGCATTTTTGTAAAGAATTCCCAGTGGCCTCCACCCTCCCGGCTACGGTGATAAAACCCGTCCACCTTTTTTGTAAGCGGGCGGTTCAATTTCCAAATCGCCTGTGGGTCCGGACGGCGAAGTATAAAATTTCCCCAGCGTTCCACTTTTTCGCCCTCTGCGGCTTCCAAAATTGCATATTCTTTCCAGTTGTCTGCTATAATCATTCCATAACTCCCATGTTTTCATCAAAGCAAATCATATCTTCTTTTCAATATACCACATGTAGGTGAAAAAGTCAATCTTTGTCGGGCAAAAAAAGGAAAATCGGCCTTGCACAGTACACAAGGCCGATTTAATAGTCTTATTTGGATTCGAGATACGCATTCAGCTTATTTACAAGCTCGTCTGCATCTACACCGTGTACCGCGCAAGCCATCTCAATGCTTTCACCACTTGCGGACGGACAACCGAGGCAGTGCATACCGATTTCCAGGAAGAAGGGTGCTGTGCCCTCGTCCATACGGAGAACATCCATAATAATTGTGTCCTTTGTTACCTTTGCCATTTTACTACTTCCTTTCTTTGCCTTTTGGCAATACATAAAAATCTATATTGTAAATAAAACAATATCTATAGTATGATATCCTTTGCAGTTTGTATGTATAGTTCTTCAATTTCTCCTGCAATGGCCTTCAGCCTGGAAATCTGTATTTCACTTGGATTCTTTGCTTTTTCAAGCCCCTGCAGCCGTTTTTGCAGTTTCGCATAGGTCTTTCGAAGGAGCAACGGATATAGAGGGTCTTCTTTCATACCCTTTCCCAACAAAAGCTCCATTTCTGTGTACGGGGAAGGATTACCGCGTTCTGCCAACATAACGGCATAAAGCTTTTCATCTTCCAAAGCGAGCTTTTCAGTAAGAATAGAAAATCCGTTCTGCAGCAAAAAGGCACGAAGTTCCGTTGCTGCTGTCATAGGCTGTAAAATCAGCGTTTTCCCAGAAAGATTATCGCAGTTTTCTAAAATCCGGGCAATCAATTTTCCGCCCATGCCTGCAATGATAATTGTATCGTACGACGCGGTGTCTACACAGAAAAGGCCATCTGCTTTTTGCGTTTTTATTTGTGTGCCAAGCCCTTGCTTTTCAATATTCTCTCGGCTTCGTTTTACAGGACCGTCGTGCACATCTGTTGCAAGTGCACACACAGCCTTTCTGTTTTTAACGAGATATATGGGAACATAGGCGTGATCGCTTCCCACATCAATTACAGCAGCCCCCTCGGGCACAAGAGAACAGATAGACAAAAGGCGCGGCGTCATTACACTATTCAAGAAAATCCTTCAGCTTTTTGCTGCGGCTGGGATGGCGAAGTTTTCGAAGTGCTTTCGCCTCAATCTGGCGGATACGCTCTCTCGTAACATCAAACACCTTCCCCACTTCTTCGAGCGTTCGCGGCCTGCCATCGTCAAGGCCAAAGCGAAGCCGCAGAACCTTTTCTTCTCTGGAGGTCAGCGTATCAAGAACATCCATAAGCTGCTCCTTCAAAAGCGTAAAGGAAGCCATTTCACTCGGCGCGGGGGCATCATCGTCCGGAATGAAATCTCCGAGATGGCTGTCTTCTTCTTCTCCAATCGGCGTTTCCAACGAAACGGGTTCTTGCGCAATCTTCATGATTTCGCGCACTTTTTCAATGGACATATTCATTTCTTTGGCAATTTCTTCAGGAAGCGGATCGCGCCCCAGTTCCTGCAAAAGCTGCCGCGAAACGCGAATGAGTTTATTAATCGTTTCAACCATATGCACCGGTACACGAATCGTTCGTGCCTGATCAGCAATCGCACGGGTAATAGCCTGGCGAATCCACCATGTCGCATAGGTGCTGAACTTAAAGCCTTTGGAATAATCAAATTTCTCAACGGCTTTAATAAGACCCAGGTTTCCTTCCTGAATTAAATCCAGAAAAAGCATTCCACGGCCCACATATCGCTTTGCAATGCTGACAACAAGACGGAGATTGGCCTCGGTGAGGCGCATTTTTGCTTCCTCGTCTCCATCTACCATACGCTTGGCGAAATCTAATTCTTCTTCTGGTGAAAGAAGCGGAACCTTGCCGATTTCTTTTAAATACATTCGCACATGGTCGTCTACATTGATTCCTTCAGGAAGGCTTAAATCAATTTCTTCCTCTTGTGTGGCAATCTGCTTCAGGTCTTCATCCATATCCTCAATGACTTCAATTCCCATCTGTTCAATGGATTCATATATTTTTTCAACCTGATCAGGTTCCACCTCAAGCTCTTCTAAAGATTCGTTGATTTCCTTATAGGTCAGCATCCCCTTTTTTCTGCCTTTTTCCACCAACTCTTTAACAATGGCTTTCTTGCTTGCTGCATCTGACATATTATTGTCCTCCTCCCGCATTGGAATCTTTCTTCATTAGTAGCGTGTTTAAAAGAGACAAATCTCCGGATTCTATTGCCGCTTTCACTTTCAAATTGTATGCTTCTTTTTCAAGCGTTCTGATAAGCTCGACGAGAGCTGCTTCTTTGTTTTCATACTGCACCGGCATGCTCAGCGCTGCAGCTGCTACGGCCGCGTCTTCCTCCGGAAATCTTGCGGCAATTTGCGCGGCATCCTCTGTTTCTTCTAAATATTCCAGAATTTTTTTATGCACCGGTGGAAGATGTGTAGCTAAAACCGAAGCTTTGTGCTTCATATAGAGCGCCTTATCCTGCAGACAAAGCGAGGTGAGCTTGTCCGCCGTGTGGCTCTTAATCACCGCATTTGGCCGGACTTTCGGCTTTTGAATGTCCCATTTCTGACTCTTTTGCAGTTTTTCGCGCCGTTTTTCAACTTCGTTTTCAATAACCGTGCCGCGAAGTCCTGTTTCTTCGGCCAGACGCTCCCTTAAAAGCTCCCGTTCCACAGCACTTGGAACTTTGCTGATTACCTTCGAGCAGGCATCAATGTATTCCAGCTTCTGCCCCTGGTCATCCAGATTGAACTTTTTTCGAATCTGCAGAAGTTGAAACCCTGCAGGCGTGTCCGCTTTTTCAAGAAGCTCTTTGAAACGAACAGCGCCGTTAGTTTTGATAAACTCATCCGGATCCTTGCCGGCCGGTAGTGATAAAATCCGCAGGCGAACCTCTATCCCTTCAAAAACCTCAATCGCGCGCATAGCGGCTTTTACGCCGGCAGCATCGGTATCATAACAAATTGTAATTTTTTCAGCGTGTCTGGCGCAAAGGCGCGCTTGGTCGGTCGTTAATGCTGTTCCAAGAGAAGCCACGGCATTTTCAATTCCGTTTTGATATAAAGAAATGACATCCATATAGCCTTCGACTAAAATCAATTCCTGACTACGCTTAGCAATCTGAAGCGAAAACAGATTGTGTCCCTTATTAAATATCGGCGTTTCGGGTGAATTTAAATATTTCACATTTCCTTCCCCTAAAATACGCCCGCCAAAAGCAATCAAATTCCCACGGACATCAAAAATCGGAAACATAAGCCGATCCCGGAATCTGTCAATGATCTTTCCGGTTTTTGTAAAAGTGGAAAGCCCGGCATCTACGAGTTCCTCACGGGTAAACCCCTTTTGCACAAGGTGTTTTGTGAGGGCATCCCACTCGTTTGGTGCATAGCCTATTCCATAGGTCTTGAGCGTACCACCACGAAGTCCCCGCGTTTTGACATAGGCCTGTGCTACCTTGGCGGTTGGTAAAAGAAGGCTTTCCTGAAAAAACTGTGCTGCCGCCTTGTGCATTTCCAAATAACGCTGCTTTTTCTCATAGCGTTTCTTTTCTTCCGCTGAGAAGGCACCGTCATCCACACGAATGCCAGCTCTGTCCGCCAGAAAACGGATGGCCTCCACAAAATCCAGATGCTCCGTGTTTTTGACAAAATCTACAATATTTCCACCCGCTCCACAGCCGAAGCAATAGTATAATTGTCGGTCGGGCGTGACATGAAAAGAAGGCGTTTTCTCTTTGTGAAACGGACAAAGTCCAACAAAAGAGTTCCCGCTCCGACGAAGCTGAACTTGTTGGCCAACAAGCGACACAATATCATTTGCAGCAATAATATCCTGAATGAGTTGCTCCGGGATTCGGTGTGCCATCTTCGCCCTCTCCTTCTTAATATCGAAAACAAAAAAGTATCACCTCTTATTTCGACATACGAAAATCAAATCCTTCTTTTTTTACAAACTTTTTTACAAGAAATTTGTGCAAAAAGAAATACACTGTCCGGCAAAAGCGAAGAAACCCCGACAGTGTATAAGTTTGACCAAAGCCTACATTTCTATACAAAAAATGTTTTTTATTTGTACCAGCCCTTCGGAATAAAATGTTGTTTATATACATGCGTAGCGTATGTGTCCGTCATACCGGCAATATAATCCAAAATTTGCTGTTCTTGTTTTTTTTGATTTCCTAGTATCCCGCCGGGAAGAAGCTGAAAATTTTCCATAAAGAAATAGAAAAGACTCTCAATCATACTGCCCGCCTTTTTTTCCTCCGTTTTGGCAGCAGAGCCGATATATACAGTTTCAAACATGAAAGAACGAAGTTTCTCCATTTCCGTAAGAACAGGATCGCTCATTGTAATATGCGGAGAATCTGTACTGCTTTTAATAATATCCCGCACCATTGTATTGATGCGTTCGCTATGTGTTTTCCCAAGCACCTCTTCACAGGATTTCGGAATGCTTTTCGCCTCAATAATGCCGCCGCGAATCGCATCGTCTATATCATGATTAATATATGCAATTCTATCTGCAATTGCAATAATTTCGCCCTCCGGGGTTTTTGCTTTTCTCTTGCCGCTATGACAGAGGATTCCGTCCCGCACCTCGTTCGTTAGGTTCAGTCCTGTACCATTTTCAAGAACATCCACAACGCGCAGGCTCTGCTTGTTATGGCTAAAGCCCAGCATGCTGACCCTGTTTAATGCCCGCTCTCCTTCATGGCCGAAGGGTGTGTGCCCGAGATCGTGCCCGAGCGCAATTGCCTCCGTCAGGTCTTCATTCAGGCGAAGTGCTCTTGCGATGGTACGCCCGATTTGTGCCACCTCCAGCGTGTGTGTAAGGCGCGTGCGGTAGTGATCCCCTTCGGGCGTTATAAAGACTTGCGTTTTATGTTTTAAACGACGAAAGGCTTTGGAATGAATAATTTTATCTCGGTCGCGTTGAAATTCCGTTCGCATATCGCAGAGCGGCGCAGGGTGCAACCGTCCGCTGCTTTCGCAAGCAAGCGTTGCATAAGGGGATAAAATTTGCTTTTCTAATGCCTCTTGCTGCTGACGAATGTTCATAAGTATGCCTCCGAATTTATCTTTTCAGCTCCATAATGCGTGCGGCCAGGGAATCACAGCGGCTGATTGCAAATGTATCTTCTGCGGCGGGTCTTGAGGCGCAAACACCTAAATGCCCTGCATCAAATGCATGTGAGCCAGGCCCGAGCAGGGTCATCCCCTGCACCAGCATAGAGTCCTGTAAAGTCCGGATTGTTGCTTCCTGGCCACCATATTTGGAAGCGCCGCAAGCAATTGCCGCGCCATATTTTCCTATAAACGCTTTTTCCCCGCGATAGGCGCGACTTTTATCAAAAAACGCTTTAATTTGCGCAGAAGGTGCACCGAAATACACCGGACTTCCTATTAAAATTACATCCGCACGGCGCATTTTTTCA
>JAZSDW010000003.1:0-6391 GCA_045531355.1 Clostridia bacterium
GCGAAGGCCTTTCGGTCAGAGAACTTGAGCGAATCGTAAGCCTTGGGCGTTCAACGAAAAAACCGCCGGTAAAATACACGGCGGAAATCCGGGACATCGAAGAACGGTTTTCTAAAAAGGTCGGGGCGCGGGTACGCGTCAGCGGCAACGCGAAAAAAGGAAAAATTGAAATTGCTTATGCGAGCGAAGGCGAATTTGAACGAATAATGGAAATATTTGGAATTTAAGTGACGCTCAAAATTGCGTTTTAAGATAAGAAAATTGAAAAACGAATGAAACTATATTAAAAAGGCACATCTTCTCGCAGAAGCGAAAAATGAGCCGTATAGGAAAGAGGAGGAAAAAAATGGATAAAAAAACGAAGTCCTTTTGGATGTATACCATCATCTTATTTACGGTGGCGCTGGTGTTGGTACTTCTGAGCCTTGCGATGACGGATTACAAAAAGGCAAACGAAAATTATGAGAGCCGCGTTTTAAGTTTGCAGACGGAAAACACAAGTCTTATGGAAGCGAAAGTAAAAAATGAAGCGACCATCAATGCGCTGGAGGAAAAAAACCGCCAGCTTTCGACGGAGCTTGACGAAAACAGAAACGCTGCCGAGAAATATGCCGATGCCGTGGAAGCAATTTATATTGCCGACGGGCATTGTGACAGAGGGGAATACCGGAAGGCGAAAACGGTGCTCGACACAGTAGATCCCACCATTTTGAAGGAAAAAATCAAAGGGCGTTATTTATCCGTAAAGGCAGATATTGAAAACAACTTATAACAAAGGCGCGTGCCGGGAAGACGGAAAGGAAGGAACTTACGATGCTGGACATTAAGAAAATCAGAACAGAAACAGAGGCGGTAAAGGCGGCACTTGCCCGCCGGAAGGAAGAGGTGGATATCGACGCGGTTTTAGCGCTTGATGAAAAGCGCCGGCGTCTTTTATTTGAAGCGGAGCAGAAAAAGGCCCGCCAGAATGAGGTTTCCAAAGAAATTCCGCGCATGAAAAAGGCAGGCGAGGACACGGCCCCCATTTTGGCGGAAATGCGGGAAATTTCGGACGCGGTTAAGGCGCTTGACGCAGAAATCCGCGAGACGGAAGAGGAACTGGAAACTATGCTGATGCGGATTCCGAACCTGCCGAACCCCACGGTACCGGACGGGGATACGGACGAAGATAATGTGGAAATCCGCCGCTTCGGCGAGCCGACAAAATTCCCCTTCGAGCCGAAGGCACATTGGGATATCGGTGAAAACCTGGGAATTTTGGACTTTTCGTCTGCTGCAAAAATCACCGGCGCCCGCTTTACGGTATATCGCGGCCTCGGCGCAAGACTGGAGCGCGCTATTATCAGCTATTTCCTTGATAAGCATACCACCGAAAACGGGTATACCGAAATTCTGCCGCCGTACATGGTGCACAGAAACAGCATGGTTGGTACCGGCCAGCTCCCGAAATTTGAAGAAGATGCCTTTAAGGTAACGGATACAGAATATTTTCTGATTCCGACGGCTGAGGTGCCGGTTACGAATTTATACAGGGACCAGATTTTAGACGGAAACAGTCTGCCGATAAAGCACGCGGCGTATTCGGCATGCTTCAGGGCCGAGGCCGGAAGCGCGGGAAGAGACACGCGCGGCCTTATCCGTCAGCATCAGTTCAACAAAGTAGAGCTTGTGAAATTCACAAAGCCCGAGGATTCCTATGCCGAGCTTGAAAAGCTGACAAATGACGCCGAAAGCGTTTTAAAAGGCTTAGGGCTTCCGTACCGCGTTGTAAAAATCTGCGTGGGCGATCTCGGCTTTACCGCGGCGATGAAATATGACCTTGAGGTCTGGATGCCGTCTTATGGCCGCTATGTCGAAATTTCCTCCTGTAGCAACTTTGAGGACTTCCAGGCACGCAGAGCCTCCATCCGCTATCGCGATGCTAGCGGCAAAGCCCAGCTCGTGCATACGATTAACGGCTCGGGCGTCGCGGTCGGAAGAACGGTTGCCGCCATTTTGGAAAACTTCCAGTGCGGCGACGGCAGCGTACAAATCCCTGCGGTTTTGCGGCCGTACATGGGCGTGGAGAAAATAGAAAAATGAAAAAACAGATTGCGCTTATAACGACTTTAGGAGTGATCGCTTCCCTCCTGGGCGCTACGGTGGCATTCTACAGGCAGCGGGAGCGGGAGGCTCCCGCTGTTTCGGTTTCGGCACCGGCGCCGGTGGTGGACGAAATTGTGCTTTCGTTCGCCGGCGACTGTACGCTTGGGAGCGATCCGCGCTTTTCTTATGCGGGAAGCTTTCATGCCCGCTTTTCGGAAGAAGGCGAAAACCATGCGTATTTCTTTGAAAATGTGGCGCCCATCTTCCGTGCAGATTCGCTCACCTTTGTCAATTTTGAAGGCACGCTGACAGAATCGAATGCGCGGGCAGAAAAAACATACACCTTCAAAGGCCCCGCCCACTATGCGAAAATTTTGACGGCGGGGGCGGTGGAAGCCGTTTCTCTTTCGAATAACCATACTTATGACTTTCTGGAAAAAGGCTTTGCCGACACAAAGGATGCCCTGAAAAAAGAGCAGATTGCGTATGCCTACAATAAGAAGCCGCTGCTTTTATCGGTAAAGCCGGGCGAGGTAGCGCGCGAGGCTACGGGTGCGAAAACGGACGGCGAGGTGTATATCGGCATTGTAGCCTTCTCGGTTTGGTATGACGATGGTGCGGTACGGCAAGAAATCAAAGAAAGCATCGATTCTCTTCGCGGGAAGGGGGCGGATCTCGTGTTTGCCAGCTTCCATTGGGGCATTGAGGGCGAATACGAGCCGTACGCAGTCCAGCGTGCAATCGGCCGCTTTGCCATTGATGCCGGTGCGGACGGCGTTTTAGGGCATCATCCGCATGTAGTGCAGGGCATCGAAACCTATAAGGACAAGGAAATTGTGTATAGCCTTGGTAATTTCTGCTTCGGCGGCAACCATAACCCGCGGGACAAAGATGCGTTTATCTATCAGCTTACCTTTGAAACGGTGGATGGCGTACTCTCCGGCAAAAAGGAAAGCCGCATCATTCCCTGCCGCATTTCTTCGGTAGAAACGAGAAATGATTACAGGCCCACGCCCCTTTCCGGCGAGGAAGCGGCGCGCGTGCGCGAGAAAATCCGGAAGCACTCGGCCTTTTAGGTTGACAGGGAAAGGGAAAATTGATATAATAAAAAGAGACAAACGGGCTTTAAAGCCGGAAAGGACGGACAAATGAAAAAGTTATTTGCAATCGTACTTTTAGGAACCATGCTTTTAGGCGGATGCGCGAAAAAAGAGGTACCGGTGGCGGAAACCCCTGTTGAAACGCCGGCACCCGAGGTGCAGGATGCGTTTTACACGGCGTACATGGAGGCGGAAAAGCGCCCCGTGGCCGTTATGATTGATAATGATAATAAGGATGCCTGGCCGCACGCGGGTCTTTCCGAGGCGTACCTTATCTATGAGGTCCCGGTGGAGGGCGGCGCTACGCGCATGATGGCGCTCTTTAACGAGAAGGACACGGCGAAAATCGGGCCGGTTCGTTCCTCGCGCCACTATTTCCTCGACTATGTGCTGGAGCACGATGCGGTGTATGTCCATTTCGGATACAGTCCGCAGGCACTCGCAGATATTCCGGCGCTCGGCATCAATAACATAAACGGCGTTATCGGCACCGATAGCGGCACCTTCTGGCGCGAAAACAAGTATGCCGGCGATTATCACAGCGCCTACACCTCGATGGAAAAAATCAAGAAAACGGCGGCAAACAAGGGCTACCGCGAAGAAAGAAAGGCGGCCCCTCTCCTTTTTGAAACAAAGGAAACCGAGATTTCCGGGACAGAGGCCAAAACCGTGCGCATCCCCTTTGCCGGCTTTTACCGGGCAGGGTTTACCTATGACGAGGAAAGCCGCACCTACCAACGGTACATGAACGGAAGCGAGCATCCTTTGCAGGGCGGCGAGAAGATTGCGGCAAAAAATATTATTATTATGCAGATGAAAACCTATTCGCTCGGCGACGGGTCGGCGCGCATTCAGGTGGAAACCGTATCGAGCGGAAAAGGCTATTATATCACGATGGGAAAATGTATACCGATTACATGGGAAAAGACCGCCCGCAGCGGCAAAACTGTCTGGAAAAACGAAGCGGGTGAGGAAATTAAGCTCAACCCCGGGCAGACTTTTGTAGAGCTTCTGCCGAGCGGTGTTGTACCGGAGATTTTATAAAATGCAGAAAAATGATGTACTAGAGGTTGAAATTCTGTCCGCAGGGTGCGAGGGCGAAGGGGTCGCAAAGCCGGAAGGCTTTCCCCTGTTTGTTCCCGGCGCCCTTTCGGGCGAACGATGCCGCGTACAAGTGATAAAGCTTGCGAAGGGCTATGCCGTTTGCAAGCTTTTGGCCGTTTTACGCCCTTCTCCCGCGCGCATTGTGCCCCCTTGTCCGGCATATCCGAAATGCGGCGGATGTACGCTTCAGCACATGGAGAGAAGCGCCCAGCTTGCCTGGAAAAGAGAGAAGGTCGCTTCCGCCCTTCGCCATATCGGCGGACAGGATATCGAGGTTGCGGAAGTGATGACGGACGGGAAAGCGTACGGCTACCGGAACAAAATACAAATGCCGGTCGGACATTTAGGCGGCCGGCCGGTGGCAGGCTTTTTTGCACCCCGGTCGCATAGAATTGTGCCGGCGGAGGGCTGCCTTTTGCAGTCGGAAGCAGCAAGAGACATTATAAAGGCGGTTTTGGCGTGGATGGAAGAAAACGGCGTCGAACCGTACTGCGAGGAAACGCATACCGGAATTCTCCGCCACATCTATATCCGCGAGGGGGATGCGGGCGAATGTATGGTTTCGCTTATCACGCGAAAAGCGTTTCTTCCCGCAATAGAGTCGCTGATCGAAAGGCTGAAAGCGCTTGGCGTTTCCACGCTGCTTGAGAACATAAACCCCGCGCGCACGAATGTGATTTTGGGCGAAAAAACGAAGGTTTTATATGGGAACGGTACAATCAGAAAGCGCCTTGGCACCCTTCGCTTTTCAATTTCGCACCATTCCTTTTTTCAGGTCAACGCGCCCATGGCCGAACAATTATACGAAAAGGGACTCGAGCTTTTAGGCGATATCCACGATAAAACGGTGTTCGACCTCTATTCGGGCATCGGCACCATCTCCCTCTTTTTAGCGCGCAAGGCAAAGCGCGTTGTCGGCATCGAAATCGTTCCCGAGGCTGTCAGAGATGCAAAGAAAAACGCTGCTGAAAACGGCATCGACAATGCGGAATTTTTTGCGGGCGATGCCTTCACCGTTACAAAAGAGCGGCTGGAAAGCGGAGAAAAAGCGGACATCTGCGTGGTCGACCCGCCCCGAAAGGGCTGCTCGGCGGATCTTCTTGAGACATTGCTTTATATGAAACCGGAGAAAATTCTTTATATTTCCTGCAATCCAGCCACCCTCTCGCGTGATATCAAACTCCTTTCGGAAAACGGGTATTTTCCGGGAAAAGTGTATCCGTTTGATTTGTTTCCGCAGACGGGGCATGTGGAGTGCGTTGTGCTGCTATGTCAAGAATAGAAAGGAAGGATTTAATATGGTGTATACAACATTAACAAAAAAAGCAATGAAAATTTCTTTCAAGGCGCATAAAAATCAAACGGATAAAAATGGTATGCCTTATATTTTTCATCCAATTCATCTTGCAGAACAAATGACAGATGAGAAAACCATCTGTGTGGCTCTTTTGCACGATGTTGTAGAAGATACAGATATTACCTTTGAGGAGTTGGAAAATGAGGGCTTTTCAGAGGATATAATCGATGCACTTAAACTTATGACGCATGATGATTCCGTCCCTTATATGGATTATGTAAAAGAAATTAAAACAAACCGCATTGCAACAACAGTAAAAATAGCAGACTTAAAGCATAACAGTGATTTGACAAGGTTAGATATCGTTGATGAAAAGGCTATAAAGCGAGTAGAGAAGTACAAAAAAGCTATTGAATTACTTTTGGCATAGTGTCGCAGACTACACCCCACCCATGTGGAGTGCGTTGTGCGACTATGTCGCACATAGCGCTCATCGATATAAATCTCTTGCGAGATTTTCGATATATCCTGACGGATTCGATATGTGCTAACGCACTCGATATGTTTCCTTCGGAAACGAGATTTATATCGCAAGAATAGGATTGATGAACACACATATAAAAGTTTGATTAATAAATGCGGAACGATAAGAAGAAAACTTATTGCATCTGTGACTACTGCTAAAAGTAATCAATAAAGTGCTACTTCAGAATACACAAAACCCATTGTGAGTGTGTAGCGTTGCTTATCAAACTTTAATTAAATAAAATGATGAATCCTAAAAGTGCTCGTATAGGGAAATTAT
>JAZSDW010000090.1:0-34924 GCA_045531355.1 Clostridia bacterium
GGATGCGATTGAGCTTTTCGAGCGGGATGCGCTTTAAAAACAGTAAAAAAGGGACTTTGGCAAAATTTTTGCCAAAGTCCCTTTCGGCTTTGCAGATTAGCGTCCAGAACCGCTCATAAGCGTCGAAATAGCGTCTAGAACCTTGTCGTGGCAACCGCCACAACCAGTTGAACACTTTGTGATTTTCTGAACATCCTCAAAAGCCGCAAGCACATCGTCAAAGCGCTTGCTTTTCTCCAGCGCGTCGGCGATATCAAAATAGCTGACCTGCTTGCAGTTACAAATCATATAGTTTTCCATTTTAAAAGCCTCCCCCCAAAAAATTTTTTGATGCCAAACACCTCTGTGGAACGAGCGGAGCTGCGCCCGCTCTCTTTTCTATACTATATATTATTTTGCATGATTTGTCAATGCCTGGAATTTAGTTTTTTGGACTTACGCGCAGAAAAGAAAAAGAGCCAATATCATTGGCTCTTTTTGTAAAAACGAAGTAACGGTTTTAGTTCGCGGCTGCGATGGAAGCCGGAGAAACTACAACGGGAGCTCCGGGCACCACAAAGTTATATGCGCCAATATAGGCCGGGTCTAACGAGGAAGAAAGCTCAATGTACTGGCCTGCATACGCCTGGATATCAAAGTAAGGCGTGGTGTACAAAGTGCCGTCATTCGCTCTCCATTCGAGGCGTGCCTGATACTGCTTTTCGGAAGAGGGAACACCGGATGTAGGATGAATTTCTGCAGCGTAATTGGCTTTTGCATATTTTGCTGCACCGCGGAATTCACCGGTAGCAACCATAGTGCCATTCAAAGTCTCTACAAATTTTTCCATGTAGATTTCATGCGGGTAGCTGGCTTCTACAAAGGCATACTTCCATTCTACCTTCGGATTTGCCGTTGCAAATTCGCCGTTTGCATTCAAAAGGTAACGGAAGATAACAGGGGTATCAAAATTGCCGTCGTTGTCAATATCACCGTCGAACACAACGCCTTCAACGGACAGATATTCGTAGAGCCGATACGGCTCTGCCAGCTCGTATCCTGCATACACCCAATCTGCTGTTGCATATTTCGGTGTAGTAGTTACGATGTTGTTGGTGTAATAGCTAAATCTCTGGGCATCAATCGGATATACCCATCTTCCCTTATTTGCGACTGCAGATGTAACATCTTCAAACGCGTTAATGTGCAATGCGTACTCGTTGCCGGCTGCAATCGCTCCATCCTCGCTATAAACCGGGCCGGAAAGGTGGAAGAAATGGTTTACCTGCATCAGATTATCAAAGCAATCGGACGGGGCGCCGGTGTAATTAAAGACAGGAACCTCATGATAAATACCTTCTCTGTCCGTGTTGCCGCGCTGACCGGCATATGCCCAGGAAATGTCTGCATTGAGCTTTGCATATAACGCACTATCTACACCGTTTCCGGAGTTTACAAGTGCTGTTATGGAGCCGTCTGTAACATTTTCATTTGCAGCCATTGTCATATAAGAGGCTTTCAGAGCGTTAGAAGCATTTACACCGTTGCCCTCGGTGTCAAGCAAAACTTCTACATCTCTTGCGTTTCCGTTTGCATAAGTCTGGAAAACATCGAAGCCAAAATAGCGGTTTTCTTCAATAACATCCGCGTTGGCACCGGTGTATACCTTCGGGTAGGATTCGCCACCGATATACCGGCCGCCGAGGTTTGCGCGGGTTTCTGCGATTACTTTATGTGTGCCGCCAACTTCCCAAGCGTACGGAAAATCCTTGTAAGCCGTGTAGGGGAGACGCGCACCGGTCGGTGTTACAAGACCGGTATAAGCACCATCTGCCCAAATCTCATCATACTGTAGATTCGGATAGGTGCTATCATACCAGGTTACCGGACGGGTTACGCTTGATGCAAAGGGCTTCAGGCCATACTGTCTGGCGTCTTCACCATGGATGACATATCCGGTTGCAACACCATCCAGATACTGTTCATAGGCGATGGCATAGGGGGCGCTCCCGGTGGTAATGTAATCCTTAACTTGCCAGGAAATCTGCCCGGCGGCTAATGTGGTCATGTTCGTGAGAACTACTGCTGCGGCGAGGGCAAGTCCCGCAATGCGTTTAAATTTCTTCATTTTTAAACAACTCCTTTAATTAAATTTTTTTTGTAGTTAACACAAGTATTATTATAAAAGTCGAAAAGCAGCAAGTCAATATAACATGAAAAACAGCCGTTTTCCCCGCTGAATCGACTGTTTTTTCCCAAAGGAAAGGGGGATGGCCGGATAATTGAACAATATTTCAGCTAAATGGAAGAATCAACGCTTATTTTTCAAAAAAGCAAGAACCGATGACTTATATTTTTTAGAAATGGGTAAGCTTTCTCTGCAGTTTTTTAACTGCAACATACCTTTATAAATACCTGCAATCAAATTTCGGTTAGCAAGAAAGCCGCTGTGGCAACGGATAAAATCGCCGTCATATTTTTGAGAGAGCGACTTAAGTGTCCCATAGAAAGGGATCGTTTCGCCCTCTATGGTGCGGCAAATTAACTTTTTCCCTTGCGTGGAGAAATAGAGAATCTGATTGGTTGGGAGCGTGCGTTTAAAAATTTGTGAGCTTATGCAAATGGTATCGGTTTTTCGGACGCTGGTCAGTTTTAAAACAGCTACAATCAGCGATTGTAGCTCGCTTCCGCGCGTAGGTTTTAAAAGGAAGCCGGAGGGACGCAGAAGATTTTGGAGGCAGAAGGACATATCTTCGGGGAAGGCGGATAAAAATACAAGATGGCAGAAAGGATTTGCTTGGCGGAGCGCATGAGCCAGCGAGAAGCCGGAGGCATGGTAGCGCGTGTCCAGAAAAATGAGCGCAGGCACATTTTGGGACAAAGCCTGCAATAGCTCGGAGGGCGACAAGTTAATTGAAATCGTACATCCCTGCTTATGTAGCCAGGGGCGTAAAGCGTGTATGGTATCCAGCATTTCCGCATCTGTATCCAAAAAATAGATGTGCATACGGGTTCCTCTCCTGTACAAGATTTGTTATATTTTATCATTCTAACAGAATTTTTGTAACTTGTCAAGTTACAAAAATAACAACACAGGTTGTTGCTATGAGCAACGGTCTGCCGTAAACTTTAAGAGAGGTGAGCAAAATGGAAGTACGGCACAAGGAAAAGTACGAACTGTTAGGCCTGAATATCGCCTATTACAGGAAGCGGCGCGGTTTTTCCCAAATGCAATTTGCAGAAAGAATCGACATTAGCCGGACACATATGAATCGCATAGAAAACGCAGATTGCGCCGTTTCGCTGGATGTCCTTTTTAACATCAGTGAAGCACTGGATATTCCAACGAGTCAGCTATTGGATTTTAAAAGATAAGAGAGAAGAAGCGGATAAAAAAGAACGCTGCCGGCGGGCTATAATACCCGTAGGCAGCGTTCTTTTCTATAAAGCTTTGCACGGACAAAAACGAAGAGGGGACCTCTACCAAAGAAAGAGGAGTAGCGCTGCGAAAGAAAAAATCCCGATAAGCGCCGCGAGCAGCTTACCACCGGCGTTCTTTTTCGGCGGACGGGGGCAGGAGATATCCTCCAGGTAACCGGTCACGATGCGTTCGGCTTCTGAAACGGCATCGGAAAGTGCGGCGGAGGGGGGAGTATCCTCCCGCAGAAAAAAGATGGCCTGTTCCACATACGGCGATTTGAAATTTTTCACCACAAATACTTTTTTTGCGTGCATATTGCACCTCCGAGCGTAATGGTAGCCACCTTTTCTGATGGCGATAGTTTAGTTTTGTCCGAAAGACGGCAAAATTATGCAACGATCCCCCCATTTTCTGTAATTTTGCCGCAAAGCACGGTCAAATCGTCGCGTAGTTTACCGCCGCTTTTTTCGCGTGCCAGCGCCAAAAGATGGCGTGCCAGCGCGCGGGGGTCGGCTTCCTGAAAGTTCTGAATGGCCTCGGAAAGCCAGGTGTTATCCGAAGCGAGACAGGCGGGATCCTGCATGCCGTCCGAGACCATCACCACCATGTCACCCGGTACGAAGCTGGTTTCCATTCTGGCAGCGCCCGGTGAGGCGAGGATGCCGCAGGGCATGGAGGGAGCGGAAAAGATATGTACCTTGTCACCGCGGCGGATAAAGCTGGATGCTGCCCCTGCTTTAATAAACTCGCCGGAAAGGCTATGGGTGTTAAGGAGCAGAATATCCAGCGTGGCGAAGCTATCCTCGGCCGATTTCAGCACTAGCGTGGAGTTTACAAGACCAACGGCTGTTTCTGTATCGAATCCCGCCGAAAACAAAGCTTTGAGTATCGTTACGGCGGCACGGCTATCCTGCCGCGCGCGTTCGCCACTTCCCATGCCATCGCTGAGCGCCACAAGATGAACGCCGCTATCGAGATAAACGGAGGAGAAGCTATCCCCGCTTTTTTCGCTTCCATCCCGCGGCATGGTTTCGCCCCAGAGATGCAGAGACACCTTTTGCACCGGCGACAGACGGAAACGGCCGCGGTGGCAGGCGGTAATTTCCATAGGTATCGAGAGTGCATTGGAAACGGCGCTTCGCACGACTTCCGGCTCGGCCCGGGTGGAAAGAGAGACCGAGAAAAGCGTACCGCGCTTTTGCAATACCGCCAGATCCCACGCGACAATGTTTTGCCGGAAAAGCTGGTCATGCAGAATATCTTCCTGCACGCGGTTTTCCATAAGGCCTGTTTTGGCCCCTTTTTCCATGCTGGCGAAGATATGGGAAACCGCCGAGAGCTGCCGCGCGACGAGCGTGCGCGTCTCTTGCATGCGGCTTTCCCAAAGCTTGTCCACTTTGTAGATCGCGTACACTTGATGAATCGCATCGGGAAGCGATGCCTTTCGGATACACTTTTCTTCTAAAAAAAGCGGAAGATCCTCTGCGGATACACATCCTTCCCGGTGACAGATTTCCAAAAGAACGAAGAAGGCGGCATAGGTGCGATGAAACTCTTTTTTCCAGCAAGCATTGAGTTTCGGGCAGCCGTCGCATGCCTTTCGTGCGGCACGCTCAAAAAATGCAGACCTGGCGGCGCCTTCATTGCACAGACCTTTCTGAGAGATGTCGGTAAAGGTGTCGGCCAAAAGCGAAAAGGCTTCTGCCTTTTCCCCGAGTGCTTGCGAGAGCCAAAGCCCGTCCCGGCTCGGGCAGAATTTTTCCGGCTCTGCACCGTTCCAAAGGCGTCCCAAAAGGCCGGGCGGGAGGGAAAGATAAACGAGCGCGGGCGCGATGACTTCGGCGAGATTTAAAACCATTTCTGTTTCTCCGCCGGTGTAAAAGGTGATAAGACCATTGGCAGAAATGAAGGCAAGCGCCGCACCGGCGCGCCCATACCGGGCAAAATATCCGGCAGCCATGCCGGCCACGGCAAACGCGCCGAGAACAGGATTCCCGCTTTCCAGTGTTGCGAGAAGCCCCAGCGTCGTACCGGATACGGCACCGGCAACCATACCGTTTTCGTGTGTGAGCAGAAAAATGCAAAGGACGGAAAGCGGAACGGTCAGCGCCAGTCCATACAGACTAAACAGGCTAGACACCCCTAAAATGGCCACGCCGCAAAGCGCGGAAACGGACAGAATATCGCCTGGAGCAAAGGTGGCGGATTGTTTGGAAAAAACATGGCGCGCCCCCGCGAAAAGGCAAACGGCCGCACAGGTGATGCCAGCTTCTAAAACCAGAAGGAAGCAATCATAAACGAGAAGCTGGCCGCCCAGAAGCATGAAGAGCCCCGATAAAAATACACAAACACCCATTAAAGCACCACGGCGGAGCGGCGTCTGTAAAACATAGGAACCCTTTTTGGAAACCACAAGGGAAAAGAAGGAGAGTGCCAGCGCATATTTTAAGGTAGCGGCAGGAAAAAAGTGCGGGAAGAGCGTAGCGAGTAGCGCCAGGATAGCCGTAAGGCGTGGCGGCGCAGAGACATAATCGGCCGCAAAAAGTGCAGCACCAAAGGGCATAATTTCCCCGAAAAGCGAACAGGCAGAAACGAGCCATGCCGCCGCATGATGCAGAATGGTTTTCGCTGGTGGAATTTGAAAAAAAGACTTTTTTTTGTTATGGGTACCGAATTGCAACTGTATAACTTCCTTTCTGCGGACAAGTATACTATGAGTATACCAGACGCCGGCTGAAAAAAATGTCATTTTGTGCGCAGAAAGAAAAAAGAACAAAAAAAGAAAAGCAAACAGCACATTCTTGTCAGAAAACTGTTTGCTTTTCCGAAAATCGTATGTTAAAACTTAGTTGACAGCATCGCGCAGAGCCTTACCAGCCTTGAAAGCCGGGGTCTTCGATGCAGGAATTGTAATTTTCTTCTTGGTCTGCGGATTGATGCCTTCTCTTGCAGCGCGTGTTCTGGTTTCGAAGGTACCGAAGCCAACGATCTGCACTTTGTCATTCTTTTTCAGCGCATCTGTAATGCAACCCGTTAAGGCGTTCACACAGAGCTCCGCATCCTTCTTGGAAATGCCGGCGCGTGCCGCAATCGCTGCGACAAATTCACTTTTGTTCATTTCGTACAACCTCCAATAAAAATGGATTTTTTCTATATAATTAAATTCGACACTTGTGAAAAATTTCCTTCTTTTTTTATTTAATTTCTTTATTTTTGGACATATTCCACAAAAAATCCATTTCGTTTATGGACATAGTATCCAACGATTTCCCGTTTTTATGCGCCGTTTCTTCTACAAATTCGAACCGGCGGATAAATTTTTCGGTGGCGGCGGATAATAGTTCCTCTGCATCCAGGTCGCAAAGGCGTGCCGTGTTGACGGTGGCAAAAAGCAAGTCGCCCAGTTCTTCCTTCAGTTTTTCAGGATTTCCAAAGGCCGCGGCAACCTCGTCAGTCTCTTCCCGGACCTTCATAAAGGCTTCCTCGGCCGTCGGCCAGTCAAAACCAACTTTCGCCGCTTTTTCCTGCACCTTACGGCTACGCATGAGTGCCGGGAGATAGGATGAAACGGAACGCATAGATTCAGTCGCCGAGCGCTGCCCCTTTTCTTCCTTTTTAATGGCTTCCCAGTTGGCCAGCACTTCCGCGCTGTTTTCGACCTGTACATCCGCGAATACATGCGGGTGGCGGCGAATCATTTTCTGGGAGACGGCTTCAATTACATCATCCATGGTAAACTCGCCCGCTTCCTTCCCGATTTGTGCATGGAAAACGATTTGCAAAAGAAGGTCACCAAGTTCATCCGCCATTTTCTCACCGTTGCCGCTATCAATGGCTTCCAGCGCCTCATAGGCTTCTTCAATCATATTCTTTTTGATGCTTTCGTGCGTCTGCTCTGCATCCCACGGGCAGCCGCCTTCGCCGCGCAGGCGCGCGATAATCTCAACGAAATCGTTAAAAGTGTGCATATGTGCTTCCTTTCTCACTTATCGTAAAAGTTTTGTTTTTTTCAAAAGGCCGAGGAGTGCTTCTCCTTTCGGCAGAAGAAGAACATCTTCCTCCCGGATGGCGCGAACGCAAAGGAGCATCACGCCGTAGATAAACGCACCGCCAGCAATCGGGACCAGAACGGAAACGAGGCGACCAAACGGGGCAGTCAGGCTATAAAGCAACAGCACAACGCCACCCATAATGAGCGTGGAAAAAAGCGGGCGAAGCAGCATGTCGCCGATTGAAAACCGCACGCGGAGCACCTTATAGATGGCGATAAGATTCAAAAGAAGAATTAGCGCGTAGCAAACAATTGTACCAACCGGTGCGCCGTTGATATGCACGGCAGGATTGGAAACAAGGAAGAAATTAATCAGAATCTTTACGATACCCCCCAGCACCATATGCAAAACCGGTACATAGACCTTGCCAACAGATTGTAAAATGGCATTCGTGACCTGCACCAGCGAAACAAAAACGATTGCCCAGCCCAGAATTGTAAGCATAGAGGAAGCGTTTGTGTTATGATAAATGAGGCCGAGAATCGGTGTTGCCAGAAGTGAAATTCCCGCAGAACAGGGAAGCGCGAAGAGCGTGGTAATGCGGATAGCTGATTCTGCGCTACCGCGCGCCCGGCTTTTTTGACCGCTGACGAAGGCTGAGGCAATGGCGGGGACGAGGCTGATGCTGATTGCGGTTAGTAGTGTTGGAGGCATATTAAAAATCGGTACCGCGTAGCCGGAATAAGAACCCCAAAGCCGGACGGCTTCCGCCTGACTAAAGCCAGCAGACACGAGATTTCGCTTAATCATAGCCATGTCAATGACGCTGGTGAGGCTGAAAACGGAAGCACCAATCGTAATGGGAATTGCAATCAGAATTAGACGGCGGAATAGCTCGGAAGCCGAGCGCGCCTGTCCGTTTTTTTGACCCGAAGCGAAAATCTGTTTGCGAGTGAAGAAAAATAGAAGGGCAAGTGATAAAAAGCCCAAAAGTGCGCCGAGCGAAACACCACCGACGGCACCAGCTGCCCCCATTTCTACGCCGCCTGCAAGGAAGAGAAATGCAAGACCGTAGCCAAAGACCAGCTTGCCGACGGCTTCGGATACCTCAGAAACGGCAGTGGGAACCATGTTTTGTTGTCCTTGAAAAAAGCCGCGGAAGGCGGACATCATTGCCACAAACAGCATCGCCGGCGCAATGGCACGGATGCCGGGGGCTGCCAGGGGATTTCCAATCCAGGCAGAGAGACGCGTAGCGCCAAAGAACAAAATGGCGGTGCCGACAAGGCCAAGAAGAACTAAAAAGAGGAGGCTGACGCGTAAAATACGCCGCACCTCGCGTGCGCGCCCGAGCGCCATGCTTTCGGAAACCATTTTGGAAACAGCAACGGGGAGCCCGGCAGTAGCCAGCACAAACATCCAGGTATACATCGTGTAGGCGTCGGAAAAATGTCCCATGCCCTCTTCGCCGATTAAATATGTAAGCGGAACCTTAAAGGCAAGACCGATAAGCTTTACTAAAAGGTTTGCTGCCATCAGAATTGCCGCGCCACTTATAAAGGATGCGGTTTTCTTTTCTTGCATAGTGTTCTCCTTTCCGAATCAGCGTTTATGTCTGTTCGTTTACTATATTCTGTATGTGGTGTAAGTATTCCAAAGAACGGGGATAGGAATCAATTTGTGCACGGACGAAGGCTTCGGTGATTGGCGAAAGCAATCGTGCCGCATCTCCGCCGTCGTGGTCAAGTGCCGTTTTGAGTCCCTTTTCTGCATAGCCGCGGAGAAGAGAGAGAACACCCTTGGGAAGGGGGGGCACCTGCGAGCAGGCAGAACACAAAAGACCGCCGTCCTGTGGAGAAAAGGCCGCCGCATCAGGATTTCCGCAGCGCATGCAAGCATCCAGATAGGGGGCAAAACCCGCCGCAGACAGGATGCGAAGCTCAAAGAGCACCTTTAAATCCAGCGGTGCTTTTAAATCTTTTTCCAGATAATGCAGCGTATTGAGAAGAAGGCGAACAGGCGCCTCGGCCTCTACGCCGTCGGCAGATAAAATCCCCGCAAGCTCCGCAAAATAAACGCCGTAGGAAAGCTTTTCCACGCTTTCACGGATATGGTAAAAAGTACGAAGCGGCGCCGCGGACAAAAGTGTATACATTTCCCGGCGCGGGAGAAGAACAAATTCTCCATAAGTAAGAAGGGCGCAACCGGCGTGTGAGGGATTTTGGGGATTATACGCCCCGCGCGCCCACACCCGGATGTTTCCAAGGTCCGGTGACAGAACATTGAGCACCAGGCTACTGTTTTTGGCCCGGCTCGTCCGGAGGACAATCCCGGTTGTTTTCAGCGGTTCCATCCGTCAGTTCTCCTTCTTTGAATTTCATATACATATTCGGGTCCCCCGTTGCAAGAAAAAGGGACCAGTACGCATTTTCCATACACCCATACCTCGCTTTCAAAGTTATTGTGCGCACTTTAAAAGCGAATATGGCAGGTAAAATTTACTCTTTATCAGAATAGCCTAAATTCTTCAGCATAAAATTACTGTTTCGCCAGTCATCTTTGACTTTTACAAACAGTTCAAGATAAATTTTCTTGCCGAAAAAGGCTTCGGCGTCTTCACGCGCTGCCGTGCCGACACGCCGGAGCATCGCGCCGCCCCGGCCGATAATAATTGACTTATGTGAGGTTTTCTCACACACGATATCCGCTGAAATGCGGCAAATCTTTTTCTCGTCCTTCATTTCGGTTATTTCAACGGCGGTGCCGTGCGGAATTTCCTGGTCGAGATGCGAAAGAAGCTTTTCTCTTATAAATTCGGCCATAATTTCCCGCTCAGTTTTATCCGTAATCATGTCCTCGGGATAATACATAGGGCCGGGGAGAAGAAATTCGCGGAGCTTTTCGAGAAGAAGGTCGGTGCCGTCTCCGGTTTTGGCCGAAACGGGAATAATCGCGGAAAAATCATATTTTTCGGCATAGGCCGCTATTTGCGGCAGGAGAGCTTCGTGCGAAAGTCGGTCAATTTTATTTAATGCCAGAACAGCCGGAATCTTTTTTGCAGAAAGCTCGGCAATAATACGCTCCTCGGGCGCGCCGAGGCCGCGCGTGGCGTCCGCCATCAAAAGGGCGGCATCCACAGAGCTGATGGCGCCAATCGCTGCATGGTTCATATACTCCCCGAGCCGCGTTTTGGCAAGATGTACGCCGGGCGTGTCCACGAACACCATCTGATAATCGTCACCATTTAAAATGCCGAGAATCTGGTTGCGTGTTGTCTGTGGTTTTGGGGTGGTAATCGCAATTTTTGCACCGACAAACCGATTTAAAATTGTGGATTTTCCGGCGTTGGGCCTGCCCACGATTGCAATAAAGCCGGATTTAAAGTTTTGATTTTCCAAAGTAAAACCCTTCCTGTTCTTTAAAATTGGATGCGTTTTCGGCGCATGTGCACACTTAACACGAGTGAGAGCGCCAGCATACTGGCCACCATGTTGGAGCCGCCATAGCTGACAAAGGGGAGCGGGATGCCTGTAACCGGCAAAAGGCCCAGACACATGCCAATGCTTTCAAAAACATGAGCCATCAGCATAAAACCGACGCCGGCGGAAAGAAGCTCACCAAATCCGTCCCGCGCTTCGGCTGCGACCACAAAGGCCCGCACAATCAGAACTAAAAGCACCGCGAGCACCAAAATACAACCCCACATACCCATTTCTTCGCCAATGACTGCAAAGATGAAGTCCGTCTGCTTTTCGGGAAGATAGCCATACTGGGTCTGAATGCCTTGCCCGATTCCGGTACCGAAAACGCCGCCGGAGCCAATGGCAATTTTGGATTGGATCACATGGTATCCGGCGCCGAGCGGATCAAGCTCGGGGTTGAAAAAGGTTAAAATCCGGTTTTTCTGAAAGTCTTTCAAGAGAAAGAACCAAGCGAGTGGCGCAAAAACGGCAAAAAGGCCGGCGGCCGCCGCAAAATATTTAAGGCTTAGTCCTGCCACAAAGAGGATGCCCAGAAAAATGAAAGCAAATACAAGCGCCGTGCCTACATCCGGCTGCAGAAGCACAAGGCCGATTAAAAGGCCGGCATGGAGCAGCAACATGAGCAATGTACCCGGGCGGTTGATCTCCTCCCGCACGCTGTCGGCATGTTTGGCAAAGGAAATAATAAAGCCGATTTTCGCAAGCTCCGAAGGCTGCAATCCAATCGGGCCGAGCCGAATCCAGCCCTTCGTGCCGACTTCCTCGCTGCCGGTACCAATCAAAAGTACGACAAAAAGAAGAAGCGCGCTGAAAATATAAATGGAAAGGCTGAGCTGGCCGATGAGGTCATAGTCAACCCGTGCCAGAAATATAAGGAATAAAAGCCCAATCGAAAATGCAGCGAGCTGAACAAAAATAAAGCGATTAGAGCCAAGACTTGCGGCCGAGCTTCCAATGGCGATAAGGCCAATGGTAACGGCAAGAAAGGCCGGCACAAGCAACCAGGGATCCAGCTGCGCGACCAGACGGTTTTTTCGCTTTGACAAAGAATCACCTCTTTTATTTTGCGAGGGAGCATAGCTCTGCCTCTGTGATTTCTAAAAGCTCGGCAAGCACGGAAAGACGCTCCAGAAATTCCGGATACAGCGCCGTTTCTCGGCAATCCGAGCCAAAAATGAACTTGCAACCGCATTCGCGCGCCGTTTCATACATGCGAAACAGTTCGCTTCTGTGCATGGATTTTACAGGATAGGAAAGAAAGGCGGAGGCATTCACCTCAAGTGCAATGTTTTTGTAAATGGCATCTGCAAAGAGATTTTCCAGCCGGTCATCCGAGACATGGAAGAGCACCTCATCAAAATCCTCGAGATTCCCGGAAGGGAAAAAGGGATGCGCGATGGCGGTGATATGGCCGGAAAGCGGATGCTCCACTAGAAGGGAGAACCGGTCGCAAAGTACGGATGCCAGTTTTTTCGGATTGCGTCTGTCTGCCGGAGCGATAACGCCGTCAAACTGCGAATGGGAATGCGAGACAAGCACAAAATCAAACTTTTTGGCCGTTTCCGCTGTAAGTCCCAAAATACCGGTTTTGTCCAGTTCTATCTCACAGCCACGCAGAAGCTTTATCGCTTCAGAGGCGGGGAGTGGCTCAGAAAGGGCGCTTTCTGCATCCAAATCGGCATAAAAATCATCTGGCACAGGCGTGTCGGGTGCGTCCCAGATGGGGTATAGAAGACCAAGCGTTTCAAGGCTACGCGCTTCGGCTATGGTGAGATAATCTTCTATGGATGCACAAGATGCGGGGATGTGTAAATCATGTTGAATTTTCAAGTGTAATCCTCCTGTTTTGCGTAAAATCAATCGTATTAGATATATGCCTAAATCACAAGTGTCAAAATTTTAGCGGGGGCGTCACCGAGGGCAATCATGCCGTGCGGGTAGGTGGAATCGTAATACACCGAGTCGCCCGCTTCTAAAATTTCTTCTTTGCCGCCGATCGTAATGAGCATCCGGCCTTCCAGAACATAATCAAATTCCTGCCCTTTATGGACATTGGTGCTCGGCTTTTCGTTGTTTTTGCGGGGCGCAACCGTGACGAGCAACGGTAAAACCTTGTTGCCGGCAAAGTTGTAGGCAAGATGCTGATAGTCATATTGCTGGCTCCGCTCAATCGGAAGGCCCTTGCCACCGCGAACGACCTGATAAATGCGAAGCTTTGCACCCTGCCCCGACAACAGCTCATAAACCTGAATCCCAAAATGGGAAGCAGCCTCGGATAAAAAACTGATAGGCATATCGGAAGAGCCGCTTTCATATTCTAAATAGGTTTCATGCGGAATTTTGAAGAGCGCGGCCATCTCTTGCGTAGTCGAGCCTTCGATTTCGCGAAGCTCCCGAATTCGAAGGGCTACCTTTTTAATATCTTCATTCATGCCTTTAAACCTCCTAATATAGTCTTATTCTGTAAGTATACCACAAACCAAAGAAAATTGCAATTCCCACGCGCGGAAAAAGAAAAAAATTTACAAAAAATGAAATTTTAAGAAAATGAAAGAAAAAAAGAGAAAACGGAAGAAAAGAGAGCAAAAACTAAAAAAAATAAAATAATATGCTCCTTGAATAACTGTGAAATTGTGGTAAACTTAACAATATTAGCACTCGGGGTGAGAGAGTGCTAATAGAGAAAATATACACAGGGAGGTTTTTATTATGACCATTAAACCATTGGCAGACCGCGTGGTTATTAAGATGCTGGAAAGTGAAGAAACAACGAAGAGCGGTATCGTATTACCCGGTGCTGCAAAGGAAAAACCGCAAATGGCCGAGATTATCGCAGTCGGCCCCGGCGGCGTTGTAGACGGCAAGGAAATCGTCATGGAAGTGAAGGTGGGAGACAGAGTTATTATGTCGAAATACGCCGGCACGGAAGTTAAGATTGACGGTGAGGAAGTTATCATTTTGCGCCAGAGCGATATTCTGGCAAAGGTAGACTAATTTAGAGGAGGATTTCAAAATGGCAAAGGATATTTTATTTGGCGAGGAAGCCAGACGCGCTCTTGGCCGTGGAATTGACCAGCTTGCAGATGTTGTAAAAGTAACGCTGGGGCCGAAGGGCCGGAATGTGGTGCTCGACAAAAAGTTCGGCGCACCCCTCATTACAAATGATGGTGTAACGATTGCAAAGGAAGTAGAACTGGAAGATCCGTTTGAGAACATGGGCGCACAGCTCGTAAAGGAGGTTGCAACCAAGACAAACGACATCGCCGGTGACGGTACCACAACCGCTACACTGCTGGCACAGGCGCTCATTCAGGAAGGCATGAAGAATGTAGCAGCCGGCGCAAACCCGATGATTGTCCGCAAGGGCATCCAGAAGGCGGTAGACGCTGCAGTTGCTTATATCGAAAGCGCAAGCGAAAAGGTAAAGGGTAAGGAAGATATCGCGCGTGTTGCCGCAATTTCTGCTGCGGATGATTCCATTGGCGAATTGATTGCAGACGCGATGGAAAAGGTTTCCGGCGACGGCGTTATCACCGTAGAGGAATCCAAAACGGCAGAAACCTACAGCGAGGTTGTAGAGGGCATGCAGTTTGACCGCGGCTATATCACGCCGTACATGGTTACGGATACAGAAAAAATGGAAGCCGTTTTAGACGATGCACTCGTTCTAATTACCGACAAGAAGATTTCCAGCGTACAGGAAATTCTGCCGGTACTCGAACAGATTGTGCAGGCGGGTAAAAAGCTTCTCATTATTGCAGAGGACCTCGAGGGCGAAGCGCTTTCTACCCTCATTGTCAATAAGCTTCGCGGTACCTTTACTTGTGTAGCCGTAAAAGCCCCCGGCTTCGGCGACAGAAGAAAGGCTATGCTTGAAGATATCGCAATCTTAACCGGCGGTCAGGTGATTTCCGAGGAAGTTGGCCTTGACCTTAAGGAAGCCACAATCGAAATGCTGGGTACCGCTCGCCAGATTAAAGTACAGAAGGAAAACACCATCATTATCGATGGCGCTGGCGATCAGGGTGCGATTCGCGACCGTGTTGCCCAGATTAAGACGCAGATTGAAGAAACCACTTCTGAATTTGACCGCGAGAAGCTGCAGGAAAGACTCGCTAAAATTGCCGGCGGCGTAGCCGTTATCAAGGTTGGCGCAGCCACCGAAACTGAAATGAAGGAAAAGAAGCTCCGCGTAGAGGATGCACTTGCCGCAACACGCGCAGCCGTAGAAGAAGGCATTATCCCTGGCGGCGGCACAGCGTTTGTAAACGCGATTGGTGATGTCGAAAAGCTTATTGGCTCGCTTGAAGGTGACGAAAAGACAGGTGCAACCATCGTTCTGAAGGCACTTGAAGCGCCGGTTCGCCAGATTGCCTTTAACGCAGGCCTTGAGGGTTCTGTTATTATCGATAAGGTAAAGGCAAGCGCAAAGGGCGTTGGCTTCAACGCGCTGAAGGGCGAATATGTTAACATGATTGAAGCCGGTATCGTAGATCCGACGAAGGTTTCCAGAAGCGCGCTGCAAAACGCCGCAAGCGTTGCTGCAATGGTTCTGACAACCGAGAGCGTGGTTGCAGATAAGCCCGAGAAGGAAGCTCCGGCCGCAGCAGCCCCCGGCATGGGCGGCGGCATGGGTGGCATGTACTAAAACCATTCCCAAAACCAAATAATCAACCAAAAGAAAATAGGCATATCGAAATAGGATACGCCTTAAACAAAGAAAAAGGCTTTTTATGTGCTAGACACATTTAAAGCCTTTTTTATATGGTCAAATTCGAAGGTTTCCAAACAAAGTAAAAACCGCAGAGATCGACAAAGTTCCGAGGTTTAAGGTGGTACGAGTGCTCAAAGTGTGTCAAAATAAACGCACAAAAAGTTGGTAGCGACAGCGAGTCGCCGAGAGGACGGTTACAACCGGGCAGACGAGCCGGGCGGATGACTTTTTGGCATAAAAAAGTCGAAGCAAAGTTCGCTTTGCTTCGACATGGTCGGGATGACAGGATTTGAACCTGCGGCCTCTTCGTCCCGAATGCGCTCTAAAGCCTGATTTATAGCGGTTTTTGCCTTTTTTAGCCCTTTTCGCTACATTCAATATACTCTTTGGACATCTTATCTCCACTGTTTCCATATACTCCAGAGCTAACTGTGGGATAACATGTGGTCAATAATATTTATAATTACTTTTTATAAAATTCAATATCGACATTACTTTAAATAGCAGTACATTTAACATGCTTTTTTATTAAATGGTCTAATTTGCTGATAATCAGGTTCTAACCACCATGATTTTGAACGATTTTAAAAAGTTCAAATTTTGGTAAAAGTATTGAAAATAAGGCACTGTAACATCTTGCAAATTGAATTTATTTATGGTATAATAACAATAAGGACATGAGCATCGAACCAATATGGTTTTAAAATGACGATTCAGGCGAAGACATCTTAAATATTTTGGAGGTTAGCAATATGAATTATATGGATGTATATCAAAAATGGCTCACAAGTCCTGTTGTGGATGAACAGACAAAACAGGAGCTAAGAGCCATTGCTAATGATGAAAATGAAATTAAAGAAAGATTTCACAAAGATCTTGAATTTGGTACTGCAGGCCTTAGGAGCACAATCGCAGCAGGCAGTAACAGAATGAACATTTACACTGTTCGTAAAGCTACTCAGGGCCTGTGTGAAGAAATTAAAAAATCAGGCAAGGCTGCAATGGAAGCAGGTGTTGTAATTGCATATGACTGCAGACATAAATCAGACGTGTTTGCAATGGAAAGTGCAAAGGTAATTGCTGCAAATGGCATTAAAGCGTATGTGTTTGACGAGCTTCGCCCCACACCAGAGCTATCATTTGCAGTAAGGTACTTAAATACTGCAAGAGGCATTGTTGTAACAGCAAGCCATAATCCAAAGGAGTACAATGGTTATAAAGCATATGGTGACGATGGATGTCAGCTGCCGCCCGAATCATCGGATTATGTAACTGCAATTATTGATAAACTTGATATATTTGAAGATGTAAAAGTTATGGATGAACAAGCTGCTAAAGATGCTGGTCTTATTACAATTGTCGGTAAAGAAATTGATGACGCTTATCTTGCTGAAGTTTATAAGCAATCAATTAATGAAAAAGCCATTCAGGAACTTGGTGATAAGTTTTCAATCATATATTCACCATTCCATGGTACTGGGAATAAGCTTGTTCGCCGTATTCTTGAAATGATTGGTGCCAAAAATGTTCGCATTGTTAAAGAACAGGAACTTCCTGATCCTGATTTTTCAACAGTAAAATCACCTAACCCAGAAGACAAAGATGGATTCAAATATGCAATAGAAATGGCTAAAAAAGATTCTGCCGACATAATTTTTGCAACTGATCCTGACAGCGACAGAATTGGTGTTGTAATCAAAACAAACGATGGTGACTATATTACACTTAACGGTAATCAGATAGGAGTGCTCCTTGCAGAGTTTATTTTACGAAACAAAAAACAAAGCGGCACATTGTCTGAAAAAGCTGTAATAATCAAAACAATTGTAACTACATCGATGCTTTATCCAATTGTTGAGGACTATGGAGCGAGTGTTATTGATGTGCTCACCGGATTTAAATTTATTGGTGAAAAAATCAAAGATTTTGAACAGAATAATTATTACAAAGAGTATTTGTTTGGATTTGAAGAAAGTTATGGTTATCTTGCGGGTACATATGCAAGAGATAAAGATGCTGTTGTTGCGGCAATGCTTATTGCTCAGATGGCAGCCGATTACAAAAAACAGGGCATGACTCTTTACGAAGGTCTTGAGTCATTGTATAAAAAGTACGGATATTACCTTGAATCTACAAAATCTGTTGAGCTTGAAGGTATTGACGGTAGCGCAAAAATTGATGCTATTATGGAAAAGTTTCGCACAAATCCCATGAAACAAATTGCGGGTACAAAAGTATTAAATGCATGGGATGTTAAAAACAGCACAATTACAGATGTACAGACAGGTCAGGTTAAGCCTCTTGATTTGCCAAAATCAAATGTGTTGAGGTTTAATCTTGATGGAAACGCCTGGATCGCAATCCGCCCGTCAGGTACGGAGCCCAAAATCAAATTTTATTACGGTGTATGTGAACAGTCAAATGAAGAGGCAATAGCTAAAATTGATCAATATGTCGCAGCTGTGAATGAATTAATTAAATAGATATACATCGGGAGATGGATGAAAATAACAGTAAAAGCTTTGATATGGTAGGGTAGTATGCAACGGAGAGACGTTTATGGCATGGTATGATGAAGCGATATTTTATCACATATATCCATTGGGGATGACAGGAGCACCGAAACAAAATACTTATGATAAAGCAGAACATAGATTAAACACCTTGCTCCCCTTTGTTTCACAAATCAAATGGCTTGGCTTTAATGCACTCTATATTGGACCTCTTTTTGAATCAGTGGGACATGGATATGAAACAACAGATTATAAAAAACTGGATACAAGACTTGGCACAAACGAAGATTTAGCACGATTTGTAGCTGAATGTCATAAGCAGGGGATACGTGTAATATTAGACGGTGTGTTTAATCATACGGGGCGAGATTTTTTTGCATTTAAGGATATCAAGCAACATAGAGAATTTTCATGCTATAAAGATTGGTATTGCAATGTAAATTTTAATGGCAACAATGAATATAACGATGGATTTTCTTATGATAACTGGGGCGGATATGATTTACTTGCAAAGCTCAATCAGCAAAATCAAGAGGTCAGGGAGTATATATGTCAAGTAATTCGTTTTTGGGTTAAGGAATTTGATATTGACGGAATTCGTCTGGATGCTGCCGATGTGTTGGATTTTGATTATATGCAGATGCTCAGGCAGGTGGCAAACGAGGTGAAACCAGACTTCTGGCTCATGGGCGAAGTTATTCATGGTGACTATGTTCGCTGGGCAAATACTAAAACACTGCATTCTGTAACCAACTATCATTTGCACAAGGCACTGTATTCCAGTCATAATGACCATAATTATTTTGAAATTGCTCATACTGTGAAGCGTTTGTATGAGATGGGCAGCAACAGTCCCGACGGCCTTAAATTATACAACTTTGTGGATAATCACGATGTTGAAAGGATTTACACAAAACTAAATAACAAAAGACATTTTGTGCCGGTTCATATTTTGCTATATACTTTGCCCGGTGTCCCGTCTGTTTATTATGGTTCAGAATTTGGTATTGAGGGGCAAAAGCAATATGGTTCTGATGATTCATTAAGACCGGCGATCTCATACGAACAATATATTAAGGCTACTCAACAGAATGGCTTGACCAATTTGATTTCGAGATTAGGAAAAATACGAAAAGATACAAAAGCATTATCTTATGGCGATTATAAAGAACTGCTTTTAACAAACGGACAGTATGCTTTTGAAAGAAATTATAATGGACATTCTGTACTTGTGACCGTGAACAATAGTGATACTGATTTTATGATGGATCTTCCGGCTCAAAACACAGAAGAATATGTAGGCGGACTTTCAGGTGTGAAGGTACCTGTAATAGACGGATATATATCTGTCAATGTGAAAGCAAATTCGGGGGAAATCTGGCTACCTATATGTCTGGCGGATAAAGAGGGGCAACCAATCAAACTAAATTTCAGTGAAGAAACAAGTGAGATATTAGTTTCTGAGAAAATCGTTAAATCATCAGAGACTGAAAAAGAGCAAAAACCTGCTGAAACAGAAAAATGCTATGAGGTAAAACATAATAAGGTATTTGAAGAAATGACGGTAGAAGAACTTCAGGATGCAATACTTGAAAGGATGAGACAAAATGGGCCTGTTACAGAGCAGATGAAAAAAGATGTTTTGGAAAATGTCTATCACAATTCTTTAGTAACCTGGATTAAGAGCTTTAACTAAATAAGCAAAATTGTGCTAAAGACAATTGCATCCAACCCCTATATTACGTATGTAATTTAGAAAATCAAAGCCTTGCTGTCGTTTTCGTACATAAAAGTATATTCATTTATTAAATTTAATTATAAAGGAGATTGGAACCATGAAAAAAATTACTTTAGACTACAAGGCGGCATTAAAGTTTTTTCAGGATGAAGAGATTAAAAATATGAATGAACAGGTTATGGCTGCACATTCTATGCTTCACGAAAAAACTGGTGAGGGAAGAGAGTTTCTTGGATGGGTTGACCTCCCAAAGAAATACGATAAGGACGAGTTTGCACGAATTAAGGCGGCGGCAAAAAAAATCAGAGACGACTCAGATGTTTTGATTGTTATCGGAATCGGTGGCTCATATCTCGGAGCAAAAGCCGCAATAGATTTTCTGAGAGGACCATTTTATAATCATACAACTAACCCTCAAATATTTTTTACCGGAAATAACATCAGTCCCAACTATATTAATGGATTGCTTAAAACAATTGAGGGAAAAGACGTGTCTGTGAATATAATCTCTAAATCCGGAACAACCACTGAGCCGGCAATTGCTTTTAGAATTTTCAAGGAATATCTTGAAAATAAATACGGAAAAGAAGAGGCAAAGAAGAGAATTTATGCTACAACAGATAAGTCTCGGGGTTCGTTGAAGAATCTGGCAGACAAAGAGGGGTATGAAACCTTTGTCGTACCTGATGATATTGGTGGAAGATATTCGGTTTTAACCGCAGTTGGTCTTCTTCCGATTGCAGTTTGCGGTGCGGATATTGACAAGCTTATGCAGGGTGCTGCTGATGCTATGGATATGTATTCGGTACCCGATGTTGAAAAGAATGATTGCTATAGATATGCTGCGATAAGAAATATTCTCTATAACAAGGGGAAAACGGTTGAAATGTTAGTCAATTATGAACCTGAACTCCAGTATATGACTGAATGGTGGAAGCAACTTTTTGGAGAAAGTGAGGGAAAAGATCGTAAGGGAATATTCCCTGCAGGAGCATGTTTTTCAACAGACCTTCATTCTATGGGACAATACATTCAGGACGGGCTAAGAAACCTTTTTGAAACTGTTCTTTACGTTGAAAACGCAAAAGAGGATATTGTGATTGGAACTGATGCTGAAAATGTTGACGGTCTTAATTTTCTGAGTGGAAAAACTGTTGATTATGTGAACAAAAAAGCTTTTGAAGGAACACTTCTCGCACATACTGACGGCGAGGTGCCTAACCTGGTTTTAAAGATCGAAGCTCTTGATGAATATAACCTGGGTCAACTCTTTTATTTCTTTGAAAAGGCATGCGGAATAAGCGGTTATATATTGGGTGTAAATCCGTTTGACCAGCCGGGTGTGGAAGGCTACAAGAAAAATATGTTTGCCCTTCTTGGAAAGCCCGGCTACGAGAATGAGAAAGAAGCTTTAGAAAAAAGATTGAAGTAACTGCACAGGGTATCCTGACAAAGAGCAAAAAAAATCAGTAACTATACCAAATTAGACATAAAATGAGGGCGTTGGCTCAATTTGTGAAAAATCACTTATTGAGGCACGCCCTTTATTTCAAATTCTTGAATATAGCTCGTTTAAACGGCGATATTTTGCTTTATCAATGCTATCAAGCTGTTCCTTTGTGATTCTGTATCCCCAGTTGCCCTCAGCTCTGCCGGGGGTGTTTAATCTGGTGTCAGAGCCATAGCCCAGCAAATCCTGAATGGGCATAATGACCAGCCCTGCATGAGATGCAAGCATAGTACGGATTATGGCATCACAGCCGTTTTCCCAAGATTCTTCTCTGTGTCCGCAATACGCAAGCATATTGCGTCTGTTTTCGTCATCAAGTTCCCACAGATATCCAAGTAAGGTGTTGTTATCGTGAGTTCCTGTATATGCCACACAATAATTGGGATAGTTATGGGGAAGATGAGGGGAATTTTTATCGCCCATAAATGCAAATTGAAAAACTTTCATACCAGGGAAGCCGCTGGCTTTGAGAAGTTTAACCACATCTTCGGTGATGAGACCTAAATCTTCTGCGATAATCATTGTATCGGTTAAACTATCCTTAATTGCATCAATTAACTTCATGCCGGGGCCCTTAGTCATCACACCTTCTTTTGCTGTTTTTGACGAAAAGGGAACTTCCCAAAAGGACTCAATGGCTCTAAAGTGGTCAATTCGAATTCCGTCAAATATTGTTGCCATATGAGATATTCTATCTTTCCACCATCTGAAACCATCTGCTTCCATTGCTTCCCAGTCGTATATGGGATTTCCCCAAAGCTGACCTTCTGCAGAAAAATAATCAGGTGGAACACCTGCAACAGTAACAGGTAAATTGTCTTCGCTAAGCTTAAAAAGTTGTTTATCTGCCCACACATCGCTGCTGTCAAGTGCGACATAAATAGGCATATCACCAATAATTTTAATGCCTTTACTGTTTGCGTATTTCCTTATTTCTGCCCATTGTGTAAAAAATTCATATTGAATGAACTTCCACATAAATATGTTTTCGTCATTATAAGTCTCGGTGTCCCATTTATACCACGGTTTGTCGGCATTTGCGTTTTTAATAGCCATAAATTTACAAAAGTTTTCAATATATGGACTTTGAGCTACAAACTTTTCAATATCTGCTTTGTTGGTGGTTCGGTGTGCTGCAATCTTTAAAATTGCCAGTCTTTCACTATACAAGCGCTCATATTCGCACACATAAGGAGTATGTTGTTTTTGTGCGATAAGCTCATCTTTAGTCAACAGGCCCTTGTTATGTAGAATTTCCAAGCTGACAAAGTAGGGGTTGCCCGCAAAGGAGGATGCAGACTTGTAGGGGGAATTGCATTCATCAGATGGACAAAACGGCAAGACCTGCCAGTAAGAATAGCCGCAATCGGCTAAAAAATCAATAAATAATTTTCCCTGGTAACCAAAGTCGCCAATAGAATAATCTCCAAATAAGGAGGATATATGCATCAAGATACCGCTTTTTCTCTCCAAAAAAAAATCAACTCCATTTTACGAAACACATAATATAATAATGATATCACATTTTAGCTAAAATTGCAAACAAAAAAAGTGGATAGTAACAGTCTTTTTTGGTTTTGGAAAATTACAATATCCTTGACATAAATGGCGTTTTGATGTATAATATTGTCAAGAAAAAGAAGATATCATGGGAGAGATCCTTTATGGCAAAAAAAACATTTAACGACCTTAACACGCTTCTTTGCGAATTCGCAAACGGCAAAAGTTCACAGGCTTATAACATTATGGGATGCCATAAAACGAAAGATGGATATGTTTTCAGAGTTTGGGCACCCAATGCAGAGGGCATCTTTGTTGTGGGTTCATTTAACAATTGGGATACATCCGCTTGTCCCATGCATAGCATCGGTTATGGTGTATGGGAGGCCACTGTTAATGAGGCGCAGATATATGATGAATATAAATACTATATCATAAAAAAGAATGGCACGGCTGTTTATAAAAGTGACCCATATGCATTTCATGCGTGTACGCGCCCTGAAAATGCATCAAAAGTCTATGATTTAGAAGGCTTCAAATGGACAGATACAGAATATTGCAGTAAACGGACGAAGAAAGATATTACAAGAGAACCTATGAATATTTATGAAGTTCATCTGGGTTCGTGGCTTCAGCATGAAGATGGTAACTTTTTGTCTTATACAGATATTGCTGACAAGCTTGTTAAATATGTTAAAAGTATGAATTATACTCATGTAGAGCTTATGCCTGTCAGCGAATATCCATATGACCCATCATGGGGATATCAGGTGACAGGGTATTATGCGCCGACATCACGATACGGAACACCTAAGGATTTTATGAAATTGGTTGATAAATTCCATGCCGCGGGTATAGGTGTAATTTTGGATTGGGTAGGTGCGCATTTCCCTAAGGACGAGAATGGACTATACGAATTTGATGGCAGTTGCCTGTATGAATCAAGTGATCCACTTCAAAACGAACATCCGGACTGGAAGACCCGAATTTTTGATTATTCGAGATATGAGGTTAGATCGTTTTTAATATCAAATGTGGTATACTGGCTTGACAAATATCACATTGATGGTATTCGGGTAGATGCAGTTGCATCAATGCTTTATCTGGATTATGGCAGACAAGATGGTCAGTGGCGTCCCAATCAATACGGTGGAAATATTAACATTAATGCTGTCGATTTTCTTCGCGACATGAACAGTGCTGCATTTAAATTTAACCCATCAGTAATTATGGTGGCTGAAGAATCTACCGCTTTTCCAATGGTGACGAAGCCTGGTTATGATGGGGGTCTTGGGTTTAATTTTAAATGGAACATGGGTTGGATGAATGATATGCTTGGGTATATGTCCTCAGATCCGCTTTTCAGAAAAGGCAGACAAAACGACTTGACCTTTTCGCTGACCTATGCTTTTTCGGAAAATTACATTTTACCCTTGTCGCATGATGAAGTTGTTCATGGCAAAGCTTCAATGATTGGCAAAATGCCCGGAACTTATGAAGAAAAATTTGCAAACTTAAGAGCTTTTTATGGGTATATGATGGCTCATCCGGGGAAAAAGCTTAATTTTATGGGCAATGAATTTGCTCAATTTGTTGAATGGAATTATAAAAAGCCTCTCGAATGGTTTATGCTTGAGTATGACAAACACAATGAAATGAAAAAGTTTGTCAAAGACCTGAATGCTTTTTATCTTAATAACGAAGCCTTTTGGGAGAACGATACGGACTGGACTGGTTTTCAGTGGATTGCCCATGATGACCATGACCAAAGTGTTATTTCCTTCATCCGCAGAGATAATAAAGGCAAGGAAATAGTAGTTGTATGTAATTTTTGTCCTGTTATGCGAAAAAATTATCGAATTGGAGTGCCGGAGGAAGGAGAGTTTAAAGTCGTGCTTTCAAGTGATAGTTCTAAATATGGCGGAACAGGAACTAGGCTTCCAAGACGCAGAACAAAGAAAATACCTATGCACGGATTTGAACAGTCAATTTCTGCAACCCTTCCGCCTCTTTCTACTGTGTATTATACGAAAGTGGTTAATAAATAAGATAAAAACACATCCTATGATGTGTAAAGGAGGTTGTTCTTATGTTGGATAGAAGAAAAAAATGTATCGCTATGCTGCTTGCAGGTGGACAAGGCAGTAGGTTGTTGGTTCTTACCAACAAAACAGCTAAGCCGGCAGTACCTTTTGGAGGCAAATATCGTATTATAGATTTTCCTCTTTCTAACTGTGTCAATTCAGGAATAGACACAGTTGGTGTTTTGACTCAGTATCAGCCACTGGAGTTAAACGATTACATTGGTAATGGTCAGCCCTGGGGACTTAACAGAAATTTTGGCGGTGTCCACATCTTACCACCATATGCACAATCAGAAAAAATGGAGTGGTATAAAGGAACGGCAAACGCTATATACCAAAACCTTCACTTTATAAAAAGCTATAACCCCGAGAATGTAATAATTCTGTCGGGAGACCACATATATAAAATGGACTACTCAAAGTTGCTTAAGTTTCATATTGAAAACGATGCAGAATGTACCATAGCTGTCCGCACAGTACCTATGGAAGAGGCTAGTCGATTTGGTATTATGAATGCCAACCCCGATGGTTCGATCTATGAATTTGAAGAAAAACCTAAAAATCCAAAGAGCAATTTGGCATCTATGGGAGTTTATATTTTTAAAAGCGATATTCTTTGCCAATACCTTATTGCAGATGAGGCAGATGAAAATTCGGATAACGATTTTGGAAAAAATGTTATACCAGCCCTCCTACGTGACCAAAGAAGGTTGTATGCTTATAAATTCGATGGCTACTGGAAGGATGTTGGTACAATACATAGCTTGTGGGAAGCCAATATGGAGCTTTTAGACGGCACTTTTAATATTCGTGATAAGGTGTTCAAAATCTATGCACGAAATTATGCAAAACCATCTAGCTATATTGCTAAAAACAGTGAAATTAAAAATTCCTTTGTTGCTGAAGGATGCTCGGTCAAGGGAAAAATCAGTCACTCCGTTGTATCTACTGGATGCACTATTGAAGAAGGTGCCCAAATATACGACAGTGTGATTATGCCTGAAGCTGTTATAAAAAAAGGCTCGGTTATTAAGTATGCCATTATAGGTGAGGGTGCAGTTGTTGATGAAAATGCAAGAGTTGGCGATATCCCTGAATTCTATGATGAAGAGGAATGGGGCATCAGTGTAGTGGGAAAAGGCGAACATATTGCAAAAAACACTACAATAAAGCCAAATCAGGTTGTCTGAGAGGAGAGGTGTGACTATGAACAGATTATCAGGTATCATTTTTTCCAATATCTATGATGCATCGCTGGGAGAACTTACAGCTAAACGAACTGTAGCATCTTTGCCATTTGGTGGAAGATACAGACAGATTGATTATGTTTTGTCCAATATGGTGAATTCAGAAATTACTTCTGTTGGAGTTATTACAAAATATAACTATGAGTCGCTTATGGACCATCTGGGTTCATGTGAAGAATGGGATCTTAACCGCAAAACCGATGGGTTGTTTATTATTCCTCCGTTTGCATCGGGAAAGTCCGAGGTTTATCACGGAAAACTTGAGGCACTTCATACTGCACTTAATTTTTTGAATTCTCAAAAGAGTGAATATGTTGTACTTTCGGATACAATAACTATTTGTAATATAGATTATCGCGAGGTGCTTGCCGAACATATTGCATCCGGTAAGGATATCTCTGTTGTAGTGTCTGCCAAAAGTGAGAAAAACATTAACTATCCCGTAATTTTTGAGATAAATGATGATAAGAGTGCTAAAACCATCAATGTAAATTGTGAGGCAAAGGAGGGTTCTCTTGTCGGTCTTGGTATGTTTATTATGAAGCGAGAAGTCCTTATAGAAGTAGTTACAGAAAGTGTTGCGGCAGGGCGTTATCACTTTGAAAAAGACTTTTTGCAGAAATATTTTAACGATAATAAGCTTACGGTGAACACGTATGAATTTGAGGGAATTGTACTCAGAAACCGTGACATAACCTCATATCTTAAAAACAATATCAAGCTTGTTGATGAAGAAGTTCAAAAAGATTTGTATAAATCGTCATCACCGATTTATACAAAGGTTCGCGATGAGATACCCACATATTATGGAGAAAATTCCGTAGTTGATGAATGTATTGTAGCTGATGGCTGCAAAATCTATGGCGAACTTAAAAATTCTGTTTTATTCCGTGATGCAACTATAGAGGAGGGCGCTAAGGTTATTGGCTCTATCGTAATGCAGGGAACCAAAATTAAAAAAGGTGCTTATATAGAAAATGCTATTATCGATAAGAATGTAACAATAACCGAAGGTACACGTCTTGTAGGTGTACCCACCAACCCTGTTATCGTTAAGAAAGGTGAGACAATATGAAGATACTATATGCAGCAAGCGAGGCTGCACCTTTTATAAAAAGTGGCGGTCTTGGCGATGTTGCGCAGGCACTTCCGGCAGCCTTGGCCAAGGAAAAAGATGTTGAGGTAAGCGTCTTTATACCATATTATAAATCTATTAAAGATAATCCTGATATTAAGGTTGAGTTTGTTAAAAACTTTAGCGTTTGTGTTGCTTGGCGCACAGAATATGTTGGGATATTTAAGGCAACAAGCCGAAGTAAGAAATTGAGCTATTATTTTGTGGATAACGAACATTATTTTTATCGCGATGGTATTTATGGTCACTATGATGATGGCGAAAGGTTTACATTTTTTTCTTTGGCAATTTTGGAGTCTATGCGCCAGCTTGATTATTTTCCTGATATAATTCATTGCAATGATTGGCAAACAGCACTTATTCCGGTGCTCAAAAAAGCTTTGTATCACGGCGTTTATGACAACGCACGGACTGTGTTTACCATACATAACATTGAATATCAAGGCAAGATGCCAAATGAATTTATGCAGGATGTCATTGGCATTGACGAATATTATAGAAATGTTTTAACCTATAACAACTGCATAAATTTTATGAAAAGTGCCATAGTTATGGCGGATAAGGTAACCACAGTGTCGAAGACTTATTCCCACGAAATCCGCCATGCTTATTTTGCCCACGGTTTGCAGGATATTTTAAAAGAGAATGAATATAAAATTGCAGGCATTGTTAACGGCATTAACACTGAACTTTACAATCCTGTAAAGGATTCGCTTATTTTTGAAAACTATACTGCATCTGACCTTTCAGGAAAGGCTAAAAATAAGGCAGAACTTCAGAAAATGCTTGGTCTTGCAGTTTCATCTGATGTGCCGATGATAGCTATGATTTCCAGACTGGTAAGTCATAAGGGGCTTGACCTTGTGGAATATGTTATGGGTGAGCTTATGCAAAGGAACCTGCAGTTTGTAGTCATAGGAACGGGTGATTCAAAATATGAGGATATGTTTAATTTTAACGCATATATTCATAGTGATAAAATGTCTGCAAATATTACCTTTAATCTTGAACTTGCAAATAAGCTTTATGCGGCAGCGGATATGTTTTTAATGCCGTCTAAAAGTGAACCTTGTGGTCTGTCTCAGCTTATTGCTATGAGATATGGAACGGTGCCCATTGTCCGCGAAACCGGCGGACTTGTTGACACAGTGCCACCGCTGAATGTGGAAACATTAGAGGGCAAAGGCTTTACCTTTAAGGGCTATAATGCCCACGATATGCTTGGTGCGATTGACCGGTGTATCGATTTTTACAACAACCGCGAAAAGTGGGAGAAGCACATAAAGAATCTCATTAAATATAACAGCGGATGGAAAAACTCAGTAAGTGAGTACTTAAAATTATATAATGAATTATTACAATAGGAGAAGATAATGGAAAAGAAAACAACTATGTCAACAACAAAGAAAAAAACAACGACTTCTGTTTCAAAAAAATCGAAAGCAGGAGCCTCATCCCCCCAAAAAACAAATAGTAGCCCAGAAATTCGGATGCTTTCCAAAGCATGTGATAGACTTTTTGGTTGTGATATTAAAGAAGCGACATCACAGCAGATGTATAAATCCCTTTGCAGTGTTGTTCAGGAGCTTCTTGCCACAAAGAGAAAGAAGTTTCATGATAAATACCGCAAAAATGGCGACAAACAGGTTTATTATATGTCAATGGAATTTTTGGTAGGCACATCACTTCGCAATAATCTATATAACCTTGGGGTTGAAGAAGATTTTGCCAAAGCAGTGAAAAAATGCGGGTTTAACATTCAAGATATGTACGATATGGAGCCTGATGCAGGACTTGGAAACGGTGGTCTTGGACGACTTGCGTCTTGCTATCTTGATTCAATGACAAGTGTTGGACTTCCCGGAACGGGATTTTCAATTCGCTATGAATTTGGTATTTTCAAGCAAAAAATAGTCGATGGGTGGCAGATGGAGTTCCCTGATGACTGGCTTAGCATGGGTGATGTATGGCTTAATCCCAGAGAAGACGAAGCTGTTGAAGTAAAGTTTGGCGGCGAAGTCAATGGCTGGGACGATAATGGCAAATATAAGGTTGCACATACAAATTATAACTCTGTTATTGCCGTGCCTTATGATATGTATATTTCAGGATACGACACAGGGGCGGTTAATAAACTGGTCCTTTGGAGTGCAAAATCTAAAAATCGTTTTGATATGGCTGCTTTTTCCCGTGGCGACTATGCAAAATCACTTGAAGAGAACACTATTGCAGAGGTTATTTCGAAGGTCCTTTACCCTGCAGATGACCATATTGCAGGTAAAATATTAAGACTAAAGCAGCAGTATTTGCTTGTGTCTGCTTCGCTGCAAAGTATTATAAACAACCACTTAAAGCGTTGCGGTACACTTGATAACCTGTCTGAAAAAATTGCTATTCACATTAACGATACTCATCCGGCTCTTTGTGTGCCTGAACTTATGCGAATTCTTGTGGATGAATATGATTACGGTTGGGACGATGCATGGAAAATCACATGCGAGACATTAACCTATACAAACCATACTGTTATGAGCGAGGCTCTTGAACGCTGGAATGAAAACTTGTTCAAAGAACAATTGCCCCGAATCCACCAGATTGTATGCGAAATCAACCGTCGTCTGGTTGCACAGCTTCATGTGATTTATCCGGGGGATATCGCAAAGATTGATTATATGGCGGTAATAGCCCATGGAGAAGTTCGTATGGCTAACCTTTGCCTTGCTGCATGTCATAAGGTAAATGGTGTTTCAAAGCTTCATAGTGATATCTTGAAAAACGGTATTTTCCATGATTATTATAATATTGATAAGGATAAATTCACAAATGTAACCAATGGTATAGCATACAGAAGATGGCTCTGTCAGGCTAATCCTGAGCTTACTGCATACCTGACAGAATTAATCGGTGACGGTTTTAAGCACGACAGCATGGAGCTTGAAAAGCTTTTGAAATATGCTGACGATGAAAAGGTATTAAATAAGCTTTTCGAAATTAAGCATAGCAACAAGGTTCGCCTTGCAAATTATATTGCTGAGGCAAATGGCATTAATGTGTCCCCGGATTCTATATTTGATATTCAAGTTAAGCGTCTTCACGAATACAAGCGTCAGCTTTTAAATGTTCTTCACATTTTATATCTTTACAACAAAATAAAAAATAACCCAAATGGTGATTATGTTCCAAGAACATTTATATTTGCAGCAAAGGCATCGGCGGGTTATATTATGGCAAAACAAATTATCCGTTTGATTGTTGCAGTATCAGAAATGATTAACGCCGACCCTGAAGTACGTGATAAGATTAAGGTTGTATTTATAGAAGACTACAAAGTTTCTCTTGCTGAAATTATTATCCCTGCAGCAGATATTTCTGAACAAATTTCTGTTGCCGGCAAAGAAGCATCAGGAACAGGTAACATGAAACTTATGATTAACGGTGCTGTAACTTTAGGAACCTTAGATGGTGCCAATGTTGAAATACATGAGCAAGTTGGGGACGAAAATATGTTCCTGTTTGGTCTTCACGCAGATGAAGTTGAGGAGCTTTGGAAAAAGGGTTATCGACCCACTGATTATTTGGATAATAACCCAGAACTGAAAACGGTTATTGATATGCTCACATCAGGCGTTTTAGGCGTTAAATTTGAGGATATCAGACGCTCACTCCTCACAAATGATTTTGGCGTTGCAGACAATTATATGATTTTGGCTGACTTCGCTGACTACGTAAGAGCTCACGAGGATGCCGAAAAAGCTTATCGTTCAAAACTTGATTTTGCCCGTATGTCTTTGGTTAATATAGCAAAGGCGGGGATTTTCTCTTCGGACAGAGCTATAAAAGAATATGCAGATAACATTTGGAATATGAAGTATTAAAACATTTTGGCATAAGAGACAACCTCTTATGCCAAAATATTTATTGATGGTGAAAGAAATGCGAATTTTATATAATAGCAAAAATGAATATTACAAAGTCCCATTTGGATGCTTAAGACAGGATGAATTATGCACATTGCACATCAAAATTCCAATCAGCTGTCAGACTGAGTCGGTCCGTCTTTGCATTAGTTCCGAGAGCGGTTTTAACATGACTGTCCCTTTTAGCTTTGAGTCAACAGACGGTGATTATGAGGTGTATGTCACCAAATTTTCACTTTTTGCTTGCGACCTTTATTTTTACTATTTTAATATAACTACAAAAAACGAGTCTTTTGATTTGTTTAAACAAGGAGATGATACCAATATTGCCGTTGGTGATTTGTGGCAGCTTACTTGTTTTGACAAAAATTATGACACACCCAAAGATTTTAAGGGCAAGGTTATGTATCAGATTTTCCCAGACAGATTTGCAAAATCCGGAGAAGTTGATTCAAAAGGGAAGCTTATGCCTTATGAACTGCATAAGAATGTCAATGATACACCGATATATTTGCCTAACGCGAACGGTCGGATAACCAACAGTGATTTTTTTGGTGGAAATTTAATGGGTATTACTGAAAAACTCCCATACTTAAAAAGTATGGGAGTAGGTATTATATACCTTAATCCTATTTTTATGGCATATTCAAATCATCGCTATGATACTGCGGATTATAAAAAAATCGACCCGCTTCTTGGGACAGAGGAGGACTTTAAGGCTTTGTGCGAAAAAGCACACAAGCTAGATATAAAAATTATTCTTGATGGTGTATTTTCTCATACAGGCAGCAACAGTATCTATTTCGACGCACAAGGTATTTTTGGCAATGGTGCTGCCAGCAATCCTGATTCGCCTTACAGAGAATGGTTTCAATTTGATAAATATCCTCACAGTTACACTTCGTGGTGGGGTATTGACACCTTGCCTTGTGTTAATGAACTAAACCAAAGCTATATGAATTATATCATACATGCAGAGGATAGTGTGATTTGTCATTGGCTGAAACTTGGAGCAGATGGCTTTCGGTTAGATGTTGCTGACGAGCTTCCTGATGAGTTTATTGCGGCGTTTCACAAAAAATTAAAAGAAGTCAATCCCAATGCTATTCTGTTGGGTGAGGTGTGGGAGGATGCATCGAACAAAATAAGCTACAGCAAACGGAGAAAGTACTTTTCAAACACGGAATTAGATTCGGTAATGAATTATCCGTTTAAAGAGGCAATTATGGAATTTGTAATAGGTAAAATTACCGGCAAAGTCTTTGCTGACAGAATAATGACTATTGTAGAAAATTATCCCCGTCCTGTGTTGGATTGTCTGATGAATTTGCTTTCAACCCACGATACACCAAGAATCATTACAGCTCTCTCCGGAAAAGGCGAGGGTATGAGTAAGACCGAAAAAGCGAATTTCAGGTTATTTGGTACAGAGCTTGACAGAGCAATGTCCCTGACTAAAGTCTCAGCACTTTTGCAATTTACTCTTCCGGGAAATCCGTCTATTTATTATGGGGATGAAATTGGAATGGAGGGTTTTGAGGATCCACTAAACAGATGCTTTTATCAGTGGGAGACCCCAAACACTTGCTTGCAAAACTTTTATAAAGAATTAGCTTTTTTAAAAAATGAAAATGAAGCTATTAAATATGGAGATATCGTTTTTCAAGAGGTGGGCGATAATTTTATAAAGTATGCTCGTAAAAGCCAAAACAAAATTGTATATATTGCCGTGTCACTTGGTGATAAGCTTGAACACAGTGGTAAACTCCTCTTAGAAGTCTCAGCAGATAATATTTATGCAATGGTTTATGAATAAGAAAATGTAACGGAGAATATTGCCAGAATAATCGAATATCAAAAGCTTAAACATGCAGCATAGTATTATAGATACATTTTTGGAAAAGAAAAAGGAACTTGAGTTTAAAGAACGATAGAATAGAATTGGATTATAATCAAATACACACTGTTTTTTGAAACAGGAGATTTATTTTACAAGTTATCTGTTAGGGTCAGGGAAATAGCATACATTTTTCAACGCTATAAAAATCATCCCACATTTAGATAAAAACACATGTGGTCAAAATCGATTTTTGCGATTTTTCAAACAAAACAAAAACCTCAGAAACCGCTTGGTTACTGAGGTTTAAGGTGGTCGGGATGACAGGATTTGAACCTGCGGCCTCTTCGTCCCGAACGAAGCGCGCTACCAAACTGCGCTACATCCCGATATAAAATATTTGATTTTTTTATATCTCCCGTGTCTGTGGGATAACATGTGGTCAAAACCTGTTTGACCACATGTATTTTGTTTTTTAAGTCGCCATAAGTGGCGGTGTTAAAAGGTTTGTGGGAGTTCGGCGGATTACTAATGAATTGAATAGTACCGTGTCCCGAACGAAGCGCGCTACCAAACTGCGCTACATCCCGATAAAGAACTCCTATATTATACTAAACTTCTTTTTGTTTGTCAAGCCTTTTTTTAAAAAAGTATTTCTTTTTATAGTTGCAGGGCTGTTTTCTCCTGAAAGCAGGTAAAATTTTAAGGGTGTCCACTAAAAAAGGGCATAAAAAACGCCCGGGACACGGGCAAGCTTTATGTAATAGGAGGCGAGATACGCCTCCTTGGACAGAGGGAGAAAGGAGGAAGGGGAACGCCACCAGAGCGACCGCTTCCGCTTTCTGTTCGAGTCCCAAAAGCCCCGAGAGATGGGGCATACCCCGTAAAAGGTATCAGTTTTCTGTAGGGTACTTCTTGTGACATCCTTCAGAAATCTCGCAGAGCGTTTCACCGGTTTCAAACATATAGTCGCGGCAGGCTGAAATATCGCCAAGGGCGACAAAGCCTACAACGCGGGCGTCTTCCACAACAGGGAGCCGTCGCACCTTTTCGTTTGCCATAACCTGTGCCGCTTCGTCAATTTCTGTTTCAGGCGTAACGCAGGAAACATCCTTCGTCATAATTTCTTCCACGGAATGTGACTTTGGGTCCAGCCCACGAGCCATATTCCGTATGACGATGTCGCGGTCGGTTACAATTCCGACGATTGCTTCTTCGCGATTTACAACCGGTACAGAACCGATATTGTGCAAGCGCATAAGCTTCGCGGCGTCATAAACGGAAGAATGTTCTGGAATTACAATTACGGGGTCGGTCATGATGTCTTTTACAGTCATCTTACATCTTCTCCTGGGAGAGATAGTAGCATAGCCGTGTCGACAAACGCTATGCAGTAAGCACGCAAGATTTCTCTGCCGGCAGAGAAACTGTGCGCCTTACACCCTCTATTGTAACCCATGTGGCAGCAGATATAACAGGGAAAAAGTGGAATTTACAGGTTGTTTTCGAAATTTAAAATCATACGCCGCACCATTTCGCCACCGATGGGGCCACCCTCGCTTCCGTTTTGCCGCGCAGTTAAATCCCCTTTGTAGTGGTCATTATTTTCTTTACAAAACTGGGAGAGGCCCATATCTGCGGCAACTTCAAGTTTAAAACGATTGATAGCGTCATAAGCCTCGGGAACTAATAGTCTGGATTTTCTATAATTTTTAGACATTACAATCACCTCGGCCATAGTGTTGGCGAAAGGATAGAATGTATACGAGGAAATGAAAGACAAAAATTTTAAAAAAGCCGCATACCAAAGAAATTATGTTTTTCTCGGGGGGGGCGGGAAAAGCGGAGAAGGGCA
>JAZSDW010000058.1:0-2738 GCA_045531355.1 Clostridia bacterium
CCCACACCGCTCACACGCGTGGGCATCATGGACAAATTCGGTAAGAGCGGCAAGCCTGCTCCGCTTCTCGAGATGTATGGTTTGACGGCGAAGAATATCGCGGAAAAGGCACTCGAAACCATCGCGAAGAAGAACGCATAAGAAAAAGTCCAGAGAGGCTGTATCACAAAGCGCCGGGCGAGAATTTGCTGATCAGCGCATTGTGACGCGGCCTCTTTTTGCTTGCTAGGAAGGAAATGTTTATGCAAAACCTATTGGAAAAGCTCAACAGCGTACAACGGGAGGCGGTTACCCACACAGAGGGACCGCTTCTGGTGCTGGCAGGCGCCGGCAGCGGAAAAACCCGTGTCCTTACTTATAGAATTGCCTATCTGATTCAGGAAAAAAAGGTGGCGCCGGAAAATATTCTTGCAATCACCTTTACCAATAAAGCGGCGGCAGAAATGAAGACACGCCTCGAAATGCTGGTAGGCGAAACAGCTGCTTATATCTGGGCACGAACCTTTCACTCGGCCTGCGTCCGTTTTTTGCGGCGGGATATTGACCGCATCGGCTATAGTCGCGATTTCACAATTTATGATACTGCCGAGCAAAAGGCGATTTTGCGCGAAGCCGTCAAGGCACTCAATCTGGATGATAAGACCTACTCGGTTTCGGCGTGTATGCAGAATATTTCCGGCGCAAAGAATGATGGCGTCGAGCCGGACGAATACAAAAGGATCTATCAGGGGAACTATAGGATGGAGGGCTTTGCCCGCGTGTATGCCTATTACCAGAAGCAACTGGAAAAATATAATGCGCTGGACTTTGATGACCTTTTACGCCTGACGGTCGAGCTTTTTAAACGCTGCCCGGATGTGCTCGAATATTACCGGGAGAAATTTCAGTATATTCATATCGATGAGTATCAGGACACAAACGCCGTGCAATATCAGCTTGTGAGCCTTCTGGCGGAAAAGCACAGAAACCTGTGCGTAGTGGGGGACGAGGATCAGAGCATCTATAAATTCCGCGGGGCGGATATCCGCAACATTTTGCAGTTTGAAAAGACCTTTCCGGATGCAAAAACGATTCGCCTAGAGCAGAATTATCGTTCCACCCAGAATATTTTGGATGCGGCGAATGCCGTGATTATGCACAATACGGAACGGCTCGGCAAACGGCTTTGGACGGACAATGGCGAAGGGAGTAAGCTGATAAAATACCGCGCGAGCACCGAATATGACGAAGCAAGTTACATTGCTTCCGAGCTTTCGCGGATGCACCGGCAGGAGGGGATGCCTTATGCGGATATGGTGGTTCTTTACCGCATGAACGCGCAAGCACGCCCCATTGAAGAACAGCTTCTTTTAAATGCAGTTCCTTATAAGATTGTAAAGGGACACCGCTTTTATGACGCGAAGGAAATCAAGGATACAATTGCGTATTTGCGCACTTTGCAAAACCCTGACGACGATGTGAGCCTTATGCGGATTATCAACGAGCCGAAGCGCGGCATCGGCGCTACCTCACTCGGGAAAGCCATGTCCGCCGCAGAAGAAGCAGGAAAGAGCCTTTATGCGGTGATTGCTGACGAGCAGTTTGCCGCCGTCGTGGGGAATAGCTGGGCGAAAATGCACGCGTTTTACAACACGATGGAGGAAATCCGCGCGAAGGTGGGAGAGGTGTCCATCACGGCGCTCATTCGGCTCCTGTTTGAAAAAACAGGCTATATGGCACAGTTTAATCCGGATCATCCGGAGGATACGGTACGCATCGAAAACTTGCAGGAATTTCTGTCGGTGGGCATGAAATATGAAAAGGAAGCAGAAGTTTCTTCTCTTTCTGATTTTCTGGACAATATCACGCTCGTATCGGATGTAGACGAGTATGATGAGGATCTGGACACGGTAACACTGATGACGATCCATACGGCAAAGGGCCTGGAATTCCCGGTCGTGTTTGTCGCAGGCTTTGAGGAGGGTGTTTTCCCCTCTTATCGTGCCGCTTTTGAAAGCGGAGAAATTGAAGAGGAACGGCGCCTTTGTTATGTGGCGCTCACACGCGCAAAAAAGCATTTGTACCTGACGCATGCCGAAGCGCGCACACTCATGGGCGCGACGACGCGAAATCGCGTTTCCCGCTTTATGCTAGATATTCCGGAAACGCTGTATACAGCGGAGGGCGCGGAAAAAATGCCGCAGTTTACAGATGCTCCGCGATTTCAGAAACCGCGCACGCCGCTTTCGTTTGGAACAACGATTGCGAAAAATCCGGCATCTGTTTCATCCGGAGGAAGTGCGTGCACGCTTTCGCCAGGCGACCGTGTACGCCATAAAAAGTTTGGCGAGGGTACAGTTCTTTCCGCTGTTCCGGTCGGAAACGACACGAAGTTGGAAATTCAGTTTCTTACCGCTGGCACAAAAACACTTTTGGCGACCTATGCAAAGCTTGAAAAGCTAAACTAAAGAAAGGGACCGAAGCAACATCATTTCATTTTGCTTCGGTCCCTTTTGGAGTTGCAGACGCAGAAACGGCGGCCTGTAGGGCTCGATTCAGGGGCGCATTTCATATTCCCCGGGTTGGGGCTGTGATGCTATTGATGGCATTGATAAAAAACTGTGTAATGGTGTGTGTAATGATGCTCCGGGCGAGAGTTTTTGCGCAAACGAAAAAAACGCCGAATCTTTGAAAGATTCAGCGTTTTTAGATGGTGCGCCATCGGGGACTCGAACCCAGGACCCACTGATTAAGAGTCA
>JAZSDW010000043.1:0-24488 GCA_045531355.1 Clostridia bacterium
GGTCATCCGCCGCCGCACCGCCTTTGATAAGAAAAAGGCTGAGGCAAGAGCGCACATTTTAGAAGGCCTTCGTATCGCGCTTGACCATATCGACGAGATTATTAAAATTATCCGCCAAAGCTATAACGATGCAAAGCCGCGCCTTATGGAAGCTTTCGGGCTTACCGATGTACAGGCACAGGCGATTCTCGACATGCGCCTTGCAAGGTTGCAGGGGCTCGAACGCGAGAAAATTGAAAGCGAATACAAAGAGCTCATGGAGAAAATTGCCTATTATACCGAGGTTCTGGCAAGCGAGCAGATGGTGCGCAACATTATCCGCGAGGAGCTGGGCGCAATCCGGGATAAATACGGCGATGCACGCCGCACCGAAATTTCGGCCGATCTTGCGGACATTGACGATGAGGATATGATTGACGAGGAAGAATGTGTCTTTACCATGACGCATTTTGGCTACATAAAACGCCTCCCCGCGAGCACTTACCGGAGCCAGCGCCGCGGCGGCCGCGGCATTTCCGGCCTTGTAACGCGGGAAGAGGACTTTGTGGAAACGCTCTTTACCGCATCCACGCACGCGAACATTCTGTTCTTTACAAACCGCGGCAGAATGTATCATTTAAAGGGCTACCAGATTCCGGAGGCCGGCCGGCACGCAAAAGGAACGGCGATCATAAACCTTCTGCCGATTATGCCAGACGAAAGAATTACGGCGATGCTTGGCGTGCGCCATTTTGAAGAGGACAGCGCGCTTATCATGGCCACACGCGCCGGCACGATTAAGAAAACGATGCTTTCCGAGTTTAATACCGCGCGGCGCGGCGGTCTCAATGCCATAGGTCTTAATGAAGGCGACGAGCTTATCAGCGTGCGTCTTGTAAAAAGCGGCGATAATGTGCTGATTGGCACGCATGACGGCATGGCCATCCGCTTTAAGGAAGAGGATGTGCGCCCGATGGGCAGAACGGCGCACGGCGTCCGGGCGGTACGGCTTCGCGCAGGGGATTATGTAATCGGTATGACAACCGCGCGCGACAATGCGGAGCTGCTGGTCGTTACCGAGAAGGGCTACGGCAAGCGGACGATGCTGGACGCATATAAGGTACAGACGCGTGGCGGCATCGGCATTCGCACCTATAAGATTACAGAGCAGACCGGCAGCGTTGTCGGTATCCATACCGTAACCGACACCGAGGACATTATGCTGATTACGAGCGAGGGCATCATTATCCGCTTGCCCGCCGCCGGCGTCAGCAGCATCGGCCGGAACACGCAGGGCGTTCGCCTTATCCGTATGGAGGAGGGAACAACCGTTGTCAGCATGACGATTACCGAGCATGAGGACGAGGAAGAAGCGGCAGAGGAAGCCGCAGAAGAATAAAAAAGAACGAGGTTTTGCACAAAAGAAAAACGATTTTGGGCAAAACCTCGTTTTTTAAGGCCGGAAGGATTGCTTTTTTAGGGGGAATGTGGTATAATGATTTCATCGAAGATGAAATCAGCGATATAAATCTCTTGCGAGATTTTCGATATGTCATAAATGACTCGATATGCCTTGCGGCTCGATATGTTGCCTTACGGCAACGAGATTTATAGCATATCGAGCAAACTTTAGTTTGCATATCGACAAAAAATCGGCATCTAAATCGTTCACTAATTTTATAATGATTTCATATTTGATGAAATCAATGAATTGCCTGACGGCGTGAATTGAAATCTGCATTTCATGAATTGAGCCTATGGCTCATGAATTGCACTTCGTGTATTATAAAGGCAATTCTATTCATGGAGCGAAGCGAGAATTCATTGGCATCTAGATTGTACATTGATTCTATAATGCGTTGAATCGTGAAACGCTTCGACGCAGCGATATATTTTTGATGCGATAGGTCCCCCTTCGGGACGAGATAAGGAGAGACAGAACATGTGGAAAAAAACAGGGGCATTACTTCTGGCGCTGGCCATGCTTTTGCCAGCCGGCTGCAGAAAAAATGAAGGCGGCGCGGAAAGCGCAGCGGCGCCGTATAAAATCGGGATTGTGACCGGCAGCGCCGTATATAACGAGGCCATTTTTGCGGCGGAGCGACAGGCAGCGGCGAAAAACTACATTGTCACCCGCACTTTCCCCGACGATATGCGCGCCGAGAACACCGTTTCGATTTGCACAGAGCTTGCCGCGGACCCCGCGATGCGCGCAATTGTATTTGTGCGCGCGGTGGCCGGCATTGACGAGGCGGCGCGAAAGGTCAGGGAAATGCGCCCGGACATTCTCTTTATTGTGGGCGCCGATACGGAGGACGCCGGCTTTGCGGCACAGACGGCCGACATCGTCCTTACCCAGGATTTCTATGCGATGGGGCGCGAGGTGGCAAACGAAGCGTATCGCATGGGCGCCAAAAAGCTGATTCATTACACCTTTGCCCGCCACCTTCTGAGCGAACCCGTTCTGCGGCGGCGCGAAATTATGGTGGAACGGTGTGAGGAGCTTGGAATCGAGTTTATTGATGTAACCTCGCCCGACCCGCACACGGCGGAGGGCGGCGGCGGCGAGTCGCGCCTTTTTGTGGAGGAAGATGTTTCGCAAAAGGTTGGCGATTATGGCGCAAACACCGCCTTTTTCTCGACCGACTGCACCATTCACACCTATATGATAAAGGCCGTTTTGGAATGCGGCGCCATCTACCCGCAGCCGTGTTGCCCCAGCCCCTTCCATGGCTATACGGCGCTTTTCGGAATTGATGCCGGCAAATATGACGATCCAGACGGCGTTCTTCGCCAGATTTCGGCGGAGATTGCAAAATACGGCAACACCGGCAGAATGGCAACCTGGGCCATTTCCTCGGACCTTCTTATGGTGGATGCCGGCGTAGAATACGCGGAGCTTTATTGCCGCGGCGAGGTGGAGAAAGCGCTCGACCGCGCAAAGATGGAGGAAATCTTTACAAGGCTTTCCGACGGCCGTGCAACGCTTTCGAGCATGAGCCATGCGCCGAACTGTCTGTTGTTCCTTTGCGACTATTATATGCTGTAAGGAGAAGCAATGTTTATAGAAAAGAATGCTGGCGGAATCCCCTTTTTTACGCCGTTTGACGACTATCCGTTTTGCCGCGCGGCAATTACAACGCGGGCGGGCGGCGTATCAGAAGGGCACCTTGCCGCCTTAAATCTCGGCACCGGTTGCGGCGACGCGCCGGAAAATGTGAAAGAAAATGTCCGTCGGCTTTCTTCGGCGCTTGGATTTTCGCCGGAACGCATCGTGCGGACAAAGCAGGAGCATACGGCGCAGGTGCGGCGCGCGAGAGAGGCGGACGCCGGCTGCGGCAGCATTCTCCCCCGCTTTCCGGAAGGCGTTGACGGGCTGATTACAAACGAAGAGAATCTACCGCTTCTCGCTTATTTTGCTGACTGTGTGCCGGTTCTCTTTTGCGACCCGGTGCAAAAAGCCGTCGGCGTTTGTCATAGCGGCTGGCGCGGAACGGTGGCAAAAATTGCGGCGGAAACGGTTTTTAAGATGCAGAACGAATTTGGAACAAACCCTGCCGACCTTGCGGTGGCAATCGGCCCGCATATCGGCCCGTGCTGCTTTCTTGTAGATGCGCCGGTATTCCGCGAATTTTGCGCGGCCTTCCCCATGGCCGATTCCTTCTGCGAAAAGAAGGGCGAAAAATATGCCATCGACCTTTCGGCCGCCGTACGGGAAACGCTCCGCGGCGCAGGAGTCGAAAATATTACGGATATGTCCGTTTGCACGGCGTGCGAGAGCGAAACCTTTTTTTCGCATCGGAAAACCGGCGGCAAGCGGGGGTGCTTCGGCGCCGTGATCTGGATAACGGAGGAATAATATGCGAAAACTTTTATCCCTTTTCCTTTTGGCGGCCTTGCTTCTGACCGGCTGTCAGGGCGGCGAGCAGACGGACGAGGGTGCGGGGACGCAAAACGGCGTTTTTACGCTCGCCATGCGAACACCGCAGAGCCTTGACCCCTTGCGGGCAGAGCATGAATCGAGCGCGCTGGTGTTTGACCTTGTGTATGACAGCCTTGTGTATGTGGATCGGGAAATGCGGCCGGTGCCGTATCTTGCGGAAAGCTGCACCTTCTCGCCGGATGGACTTACCATTTCCTTTGCCCTTCACGACGGCGTTCTCTGGCAAGACGGCGCGGCGTTTACGGCGCAGGATGTTGAGCATACCATCGGGCGCATCCGCTCCCTTGGGGAGGGGTGTATCTATTATGACCGCCTCGAGTCGATAAGCCGCGTGGTGGTGCGGGATATGCTGCACTTTGATTTGGAGCTTACCGCCCCCCATGTCATGGTTTTGAATCTTCTGGACTTCCCCATCGTACCTTGCCACAGAACGGACCTCGACACGAACATGGTGGGCACAGGGCAATACCGCCTCGAAAGCTACACGCCCCAAAAAAATATGACGCTTGTTAAAAATGACGACTGGGCGATTGGCGAGCCGCCGTCTATGGAAAAAATTTATGTCAAGATGCTCGAACGCTCGGCCGACACGGCGAATATGGTCAAAATCGGCGAGGTTACGGCGGTGGCGGCCTCGATGCAGACGGTGGGCGGCCTCGGCATCGGCGAGAATATGAAAATTACGCACTACCCCACGCTCGAATATGTGTTCGTCGGCTTTAATATGGCGAGCACGGCGGTTTCTTCGAAAAAGATACGCGGCGCCGTTTCCGCGGCGATGGACCGCGCCCGCATGATTGAGGATGCGTTTTTGGGGTATGGCAGCGCGGCGGTGGTACCTGTTCCGCCGACGGCGTACATGTATATCGGTGAAGAAGCCGACAAAACAACGCGCGACATCGAAAGGGCAAAGGCGCTCCTTTTTGAGGCAGGCTATAATCTGATTGACGGAGAGATGCGGCGCCAGACCGACGAAGAAAATGAGCCGCTCGTTTTATCCTTGCTCGTCAATGAAGAAAATGAGGCGCGGAAAAAATGTGCCGCCATTTTGGCAGAGAATCTGGCGGAAATCGGCGTGAAGGTCGACATCGAGACCGTTCCCTTTTCGGACTATCTCGCGCGGCTTTCGGCCGGCGAATTTTCCATGTATCTCGGCGGCTGTCTCTTTTCGGCAAATCTCTCTTACGATTTTCTTTTAGGCGAGGAGCGACAGGTGGAAAACGGCTATGCCTCGGCGGAAATGGAAGAGGCGCTTTATCACCTTCTGCCGCAAAAAACAGACGAAACCGTAAAAGCGGCATATCAGCAGTTTCAGTCCGTATTCCTTAGGGATTTACCGCTTTCGGGAATCTGCTTTTTAGACGGCGCACTTGTGCATACTGCATCGCTTCGCGGCATTGAAAATCTGGCCGCGTCAAAGCTATACCGGAACATCGGCCAGTGGTATCTTGAATAAACGACACAAAAGAAAGGACGAAAACAATGGGAATTTTTAAGCCGGCAGATATTTTACTGCCCAAAAACGCAGAAATGGAAAAATGGAGCGTGGTGGCATGCGACCAGTACACCTCCGAACCGCAGTACTGGCAAGAGGTGGAAGAGATTGTGGGCGAGGCCCCCTCTACCCTGCGCCTTACTTTGCCGGAAATTTATCTTGAGGACGAGGACGCGCCGGAGAAGATTGCGGCAATTAAGAGGGCGATGGAAGACTACGCGCCCAGAATGCAGAAGATTGAAAATTCATTTGTATATGTAGAGAGAACGCTTTCCGGCGGCAGAGTGCGCCGCGGCCTTGTGGGCGTAGTGGACCTCGAAGGATATAACTACGAAAAGGGCGCAAAATCGCCCATCCGGGCAACGGAAGGCACCGTGGTCGAGCGGATTCCGCCGCGGCTTCGGGTGCGCGAGGGAGCCGTTTTGGAGCTTCCCCATATTATGATTTTAATTGACGACAGAGAGAAAACGGTGATTGAACCGGTCGAAAAAGGCGAAAAGCTTTACGATTTTCCGTTGATGATGGGCGGCGGCCACATAAAAGGGTATCGCGTATGCGGCGCGGAATGCACGCGTATCGAAGAAGCGATTGCGGCGCTCGGCGAGGCGCACAAAGCGCGCACCGGCGAAGAAAATCCCTTCATTTTCGCGATGGGCGACGGCAACCATTCCCTTGCCACGGCGAAGGCGCATTACGAGAAGCTCAAAGAAACACTTTCGCCCGAGGAAGCGGCAAACCATCCGGCGCGGTATGCGCTTGCTGAAATTGTGAATCTGCACGACGAGTCGCTCGTTTTCGAGCCGATTCATCGGGTGGTGTTCGGCGTAGAGCCTGCGGCGCTTCTGTCTGCTTTTGCGGATTTTTGCAAGGAAAACGAGGGCGAGAATGCGCCCGAGGAAATTCCGTATGTCCATGCAGGGGGCGAAGGCGTATTCCGCATCGAAAAACCGGTTTCGCCGCTTGCGGTCGGCACGCTCCAGCGCTTTTTGGATACATACGGCGCGCGAATTGACTATATCCACGGTGCGGCGGTTACCCGCACGCTCGGAAGCGAGGCGGGGAACATCGGCTTCCTTTTGCCGCCGATGGATAAAAACGCGCTTTTTGACACAGTAGAGGCCGACGGCGTGCTTCCCAGAAAAACCTTCTCTATGGGCGAAGCGGAGGAAAAACGCTTTTATCTCGAAGCGCGGAGGATTATGGAATAAAAGGCAGGCGATGAGGATGTCATTTGCTTCAGAAATCAAGAGTGAGCTTTTAAGAACGGAGACGAAGGACGCATGCTGCCGCCGTGCAGAGCTTTGCGGGATGCTGTGCTTTGGCGGTGCCGTTTTGCCGGGCGGGTGCGTGCGGATTTCCACGGAAAATGCCGCCACCGCGCGGCGGGGCTTTTCGCTTCTTCGCGACTGCTTTCAGATTGCCGGCAAACTCCAGACACATCATAGCCGCGCCGGCAAAGGCGCCAATTCCTATGCCATTGAAATTCCGGAGGCTGCGGATGCGCTTCGCGTTTTAAGCGGCCTTTCGCTTTTGGACCGCCACGCGGTATCGTTTCGGATTCGCGAAGAAATTGTGAAAAACCCCTGTTGCATGCGTGCGTTTTTGCGCGGCGCATTTTTGGGCGGCGGCTCGGTGGCGAATCCCGAAAAGGAATATCATTTTGAACTCACAACCCCGCGGCCGCAGCTTGCGGCGGACACGGTGGAGCTGTTTGCGGCATTCGGCCTTCGGGCGAAGGTGGTGCAGCGAAAGGCGAGCCAGGTTGTCTATTTTAAGGGGAGCGAGGAAATCGGCGATGTGCTGAATATTATCGGCGCACATACAGCGTATATGGAATTTACGAACATTCGCATTTTAAAAGAAACGAGAAATCAGGTAAACCGCCGCGTGAACTGCGAAACGGCAAACCTCGATAAAACGCTGGACGCGGGGCATCTGCAGGTGCGGGCAATCCGCCTTTTAGAAAAAAGCGGACGCCTTTCTTCCCTTTCGCCGGCGCTGCAGGCGGCGGCAGCGGCAAGGCTGGAAAACCCGGAAGCACCGCTTTCGGAGCTTGCGGCCATGTTGCAAATCAGCAAATCCGGTGCAAACCACCGCATGCGAAAGCTCGTGGAGCTTTCGGAAGAAGGATAAGCATATTGCACCCCCCCTCTGCATACAATGTGTGGACAAGGAGGGGGCAAAATGAAGAAAAAATGTATGCGCCTGGGCGCTCGGCTCTTTTTTGCGGCGCTTGGCGCGGCGCTGGCCTTTTCGGCGGCGGGAAAGAATCCCGCTTTTTTGGCATGGCTTTCCGAAACGCTTTGTACCTCGACAGATATAGAAGCACTTTTTTCATTTTTCAAGTAAGAAAGGAGAAGCACATGGAGAAACTAAAGGCGTGCGTTGACGCCGTGCGTGATAAAACCGATTTCGTGCCGCGGGTGGCGGTCGTGCTCGGTTCAGGACTTGGCGGCTTTGCGAGGCATATAGAAAAAGCAGCCGAAATTCCGTATCACACACTTCCCCATTTCCCCGTATCCACAGTATCCGGCCATGCGGGGCGGCTTTTCTTTGGATGGATTTCCGGCGTGCCCGCACTACTGATGCAGGGACGCGTACACTTTTATGAAGGCTATTCGATGGACGAGGTTGTCCTTCCGGTGCGCCTTGCACGGGCGCTGGGGGCCGAAACGCTGCTGCTTACAAATGCTGCCGGCGGCATTCGCCCGGACCTTGTACCCGGCTCGCTGCTGGTAATTCGGGACCATATTTCGTCCTTTGTGCCCTCCCCGCTGCGCGGTAAAAATCCGGACGAGCTCGGCGAGCGATTTCCGGATATGAGCGAAGTTTACAGCAGAAAAATCCGCTTGCTTATCGGTGAAACGGCAAAGGAACGGGGCATTTTGGTGCAGGAAGGCGTGTATCTTGAGGCCGCGGGGCCGCAGTATGAAACGCCGGCAGAAATTCAGATGTTCGGGAAGCTGGGGGCAGACGCGGTCGGAATGAGCACAGCCGTTGAGGCCATTGCAGCGGTGCACGCCGGCATGCGTGTGGGCGGCATCAGCTGCATTTCGAATTTCGCCGCAGGGCTCGGAAAGATGCCCCTGTCGCACGAGGAGGTCAAAAAAACGGCCGAAAAAGTGCGGCCGCAGTTTGAAAGTCTTATGCTGGGCGTAATTGCAAAGCTTTAGAGGAGAGAAAAAGGTGAAGGAAGTAACAATTTATACGGACGGCGCGTGTAGCGGCAACCCCGGACGCGGCGGCTACGGCGCAATCCTCTCTTATAACGGAAAGGAAAAGGAGCTTTCGGCGGGGTATCGGAAAACGACGAATAACCGCATGGAGCTTTTGGGCGTAATCGCCGGTCTTTCAGCACTGAAGGAGCCGTGCCGCGTTACACTTTACAGCGATTCCAAATATGTAGTCGATGCGATTGAAAAGGGCTGGGCCGTTTCCTGGCGGCAAAACGGCTGGAAACGAAAGAGCGGGAAGGCACAGAATCCGGATTTATGGGAAAAGCTGCTGACGCTTCTTGAAAAACATACCGTTACCTTTATCTGGGTAAAGGGGCACGCCGACAATGCAAAGAATAACCGATGCGATTCTCTTGCAACCACGGCGGCGGCAGGCGAAGACCTTCTTCCCGACGCCGGGTATGAAGCAGGAATGTAACAAAAATAAGAGGCTGTAAATTAACGCGCAGTTAATTTACAGCCCTTTTTAAAAGATAGATTATTTTTTGATTTTTTCCATTTCCGCAAAGCGTTTAATTTTCTTTGTGGTTGTCTTTTCAAACGCATCCTCGCGAAGCAATACGCGGCTGACGCGTTTATAGCCGGAAAGCCGGTCGTTTACGGCTTTAACGGCGTCTTCTACCGCCTTCTGGAGGGCGTCCTTCGTATAGCCTTCGCCTAAAAGCGCCGTAGCGGCTTCTGTATCCGGCAGCACCTGCACGCAGATTTCCGAATCGCCGTCGGCCGTTTTTTCGCCGTAGACCATCGACTCTGCCACAATGGGCGCGCGGTTTAAGTAGGTTTCAATCTCTTCAGGGAAAATGTTCTTGCCGTTTTTCGTAACAATTACATTTTTCTTGCGGCCGGTGATATATACAAAGCCGTCTTTGTCGATATAGCCATAATCGCCGGAATAGAACCAGCCGTCGCGAAGGACCTCTTCCGTCGCGGCGGGGTTATTATAATAGCCAAGCATTACATTTTTGCCGCGGATAACAATTTCACCAATTCCGTCGCTATCCGGCGAATCAATGCGGATGTCAACGCCCGGAAGCGGAAGGCCTGCCGCCGCATCGCGATAATTACAGTCGCGGTTTAAAGCGGCAATCGGTGCGCACTCGGTAAGCCCGTAGCCCTGCACGGCTTCAATGCCGAAATCACGAAGGCCGGCGGCAACCTGCGGGTCAATGGCCGCGGCACCTGCAATCAGAAGGCGGAGATTTCCGCCGAGCGCGGCGTGAATGTCTTTAAAGAGCGTGCGGCGCTTGTCAATACCGACCTTTAAAAGCGCGCGGCTGATTTTAATGCCCATGCGAAGCTTCTTTGCCCGTCCGCTTTTTTCTGCCTGCTTCCAGACTTTATTATACATTGTTTCGAGAAGCAGCGGCACACCCAGCATCACGGTTGCCTTCGCTTCTGCGAGGTTTTTTGTGATATAGCGAAGCCCTTCCGAGAACGCCACGGTCGTTCCGCGGTACACCTGGCAAAGGAAGCCGCAGGTGCATTCATAGGTGTGATGCAGCGGCAAAACGGAAAGGAACACATCGCTCGGGCCGATATAGAGCATCGAGCACATCCCCATGAGGTTTTCTGCAATATTCCGGTGGCAAAGCATAACGGCTTTTGCCTGCGAGGTGGTGCCGGAGGTAAAGAGAAGAATCTGCATAGCGTCCGGGTCAATCACAGCATCACGAAACGCGGTGTTCCCCGCCTCTAAAAGTGCGCGGCCTTCGGCAAGAAGCGCCGGCAAATCGGTTTCCATGTTAAATTTTTCCTGAATTGGTGCTTTTTCTAGCGCCGCCGCTTTCTGGGGCGAGAAGAAAATGGCATCCAGCTCGGCCGTTTCTACAAGCTGGAGAAGCTCAATTTCCGGCAAATCCTTATCCAGCGGGACAATAACACCCACGCCGCACACCGTTGCCATATACGAAAGACACCATTCGTAGCGGTTTTCGCCAATCACGCCGATGCGCTTTCCGCCGAGACCGCGGCCTAAAAGCGCCGTTCCGAGCGCGGAAACCTCCTCGCCGAAAGTTTTGTAGCTCGTCGGCACATACGCGCCGTCCTTTTTCGAAAGGAACAGGGCTTTATCTCCAAATTTTTCAACGCTTTGCCAGAGCATATCCCGGATATCCCGGATTTTTTCGACTTCATATAAGGGCTTTTCGACTTGATTCATAAAAGAAACCTCCAAGCATATAAGTTTTGCCGGTATGTAATATAGATAGTATATCATATAAACGCCCGAAAAGCAACTTTTTTTGTTGAGCAATCAACAAAATTTTTCAAAGCCTGCAAATAAAAAGAAAAGGCCCGGATTTTCCGGGCCATTTCCCCTGTCGAAAGACAGATTATTTCATGCCGTTTTCGTAAGCCTGAATCATTTTCTTAACCATCTGGCCGCCAACAGAACCGGCCTGCTTGGAGGTCAGGTCGCCGTTATAGCCATTCTTTAAAGTTACGCCAACTTCGTTTGCAGCTTCCATCTTGAACTTATCAAGTGCAGCGCGTGCTTCCGGAACGAGATTCTTATTACTGTTTGCCATTTTGATTTACTCCTTTTTCGTTTAAAATGTTTTTGTCGGTGCAGTAGTTATTGTAAGCAATTCGGGCGGCAATATGCTGGGAATTTTTTTGTAAACTTCCAAAAAAATCTTGAAGAAACGCGGCGGATATGATACTATAAGAGGAAGGAAGGGGTGCAAGTGCCATGCAGAAGATGACACCGATGATGGAGCAGTATTTTGCCATCAAGGCGCAATATCCGGATACGATTTTATTTTTTCGCCTCGGCGATTTTTACGAAATGTTTTATGACGATGCAATCACGGCTTCCCGCGAGCTTGAGATTACGCTCACGGGGCGTGCCGCCGGCGGCGAGGAACGCGCACCGATGTGCGGCGTCCCCTTTCATTCGGCCGACAGCTATATCGCAAGGCTGGTGCAAAAGGGCTATAAGGTAGCCATTTGCGAGCAGGCGGAGGACCCGAAACTGGCCAAAGGCCTTGTCAGCCGCGAGGTAGTGCGGATTGTCACGCCCGGCACCACGCTCGACGAGGGGATTCTCTCGGCGAAGGGTGAAAACTATATCTGCGCCGTTTTTAAAGAGGGGACGGAAACCGGCGTTGTATTTTGCGAAGCGTCCACCGGGAATATGGAAGGCACCTTTTTCCCCGACGATGGCGACGGGGCGCTCCTTGCCCGCGAAATCGGCAGAATGCAGCCGGCGGAAATGATTTTGAATTTAGACGCAAACGAATGCGCGGCAATACGAACAGCCGGTGAAGAAGCCGGCGCGCTTTTGGTTTTATATAATGATGCCTATTTTTCCGCGGAATATGCGGCTGCGGCGCTCGAGGAGCAGTTCGGCGCTTTCCGCGAGAAGCTGCCGCTGGCCGTGGAAAGGCCTGCCGGCGCCATTTTTTCGTATTTAGAGCAAACGCAAAAGCTTCGCCCTCTCCATATTACAGGCATTTCCGTTTATACGGCCGCACAGTACATGGAGCTTGGCATGGCGGCCACGAATAATCTCGAGCTTTGCTGCAACATGCAGGACAAAGGGAAAAAAGGCTCGCTTCTCTGGGTGCTTGACAAGTGCGAAACCTCGATGGGCAGCCGTACCATGCGGGCGTGGCTGATGCGCCCCCTTCTTGCCGCCGGGCGCATTATTGCGCGGCATGCGGCGGTGGAGGAGCTCGTTGAAAACGCAAAGATGCGCGAGGAGGTTTCCGCGGCCTTCAGGCAAATTTCCGATATGGAACGCGTGACCGGGCGCGTCGTTATGGGCACGGCGAACCCGAGAGACCTTTTAAAGCTTGGCGCGTCGCTTTCGGCGCTCCCTGCCATTCGGTCGATTTTGGCGGGCGCAAAAAGCCCGCTCTTATGCGAGGAAGCAGCAAAAATTGACGCGCTTCCCGCGCTTTGCGATTTAATTTCCCGCGCTATTTCCGAGGAAGCACCGCTTTCTCTCCGGGACGGAAATATTGTAAAGGATGGCTTTTCTGAGGAGCTGGACGCGCTTCGCCGCGCGCGGGACAGTGGTGCAGAGGTGATTCACGAAATTGAGGCAGCGGAACGGGAGCGGACCGACATTAAAAATCTCCGCGTTCGCTATAACAAGGTGTTTGGGTACTATATCGAGGTGTCAAAATCGCATCTCGACAAGGTGCCGGAGGACTATATCCGAAAGCAAACCATCGCTGGCGGTGAGCGGTATATCACGCAGAAGCTGAAAGAGGTAGAAAGCGTGATTTTGGGTGCAGCTGAGAAAATTACGGCGCTCGAGTACAAAATTTTTCAGGATGTGCGCGAACGAATTGCAAGTCAAACCGAGGCGCTCCAGCGCACGGCGCACGCAATCGGCACAATAGACGCACTTTCGTCGCTAGCGGCCGTTGCTGTAAAAAACCGGTATGTGCGGCCGGAAATTGACACCGGCGAGACGCTTGAAATCCGGGACGGACGCCATCCGGTTGTGGAATGTGCGCTTCGTGATGCCCTGTTTGTGCCAAACGATGCGCAGCTCGATACAGAGAAAAACCGCCTTGCGATTATCACCGGCCCCAATATGGCCGGAAAATCCACCTACATGCGCCAGATTGCGCTTATCGTGATTATGGCGCAGATGGGAAGCTTTGTGCCGGCATCGTTTTGCCGCGTCGGCCTTGTGGACAAGGTGTTCACACGCATCGGCGCTTCGGACGACCTTTCTACCGGCCGGAGTACCTTTATGGTTGAAATGAGCGAGGTTGCGGACATTTTAGAAGGCGCCACAAAAAAGAGCCTTCTCATTTTAGACGAAATCGGCCGCGGCACCAGCACATACGACGGGCTTTCCATCGCGTGGGCCGTTTTGGAGCATTGTGCCACGAAAATCGGCGCAAAAACGCTTTTTGCCACGCATTACCATGAGCTGACGCGCCTGGAAGAAAACATGGAAGGCGTTGTGAACTATAATATTGCCGCACGAAAGCGCGGCGAGGACATCATATTCCTTCGCAAAATTGTGCGCGGCGGCACGGACGATAGCTACGGCATCGAGGTGGCGCGTCTTGCGGGCGTGCCGGAAAGTGTGACGGCGCGGGCCAGAAAAATTCTCGGGGACATCGAAGAAGGCGGCGAAGGCGTCCGCATCCGCGGCAGGGAGAAAAAGACGAATGCGGAGGCGCAAATCGGCATGGCTTCCCTTGCCGGCGAGCAGGTCATAAACGCCTTAAAGACAATGGAGGTAGAGACGCTGTCGCCGATTGAGGCGCTCAATGCGCTCTACGAGCTTTCCGCAAAAGCGAAGCAATTATAAGAAAAGGAGCGAGGAGGATGAATCTTTCCGTAGTGGCGGCTCTCTTTTTAGGGTTTCCCATTTACTTTTTGCCGGCCTATATTGCGGCGCGGCGGAATCTGAAAAAGCGCCGAGCGATTCTCTTTTGGAATCTCTTTACCGGCATTACCGGCATCGGCTGGGTGATTCTGTTTTTCCTTGCGGTCATGCCGGAAGAAAATGAATAGTAAAAAAGGAATCTGCAAAACTGCAGATTCCTTTTTTATGCCATAAGCGGCCTTATTTTGAGGAGATTTCCAGCGCCTTTCCAAGCGGGCGCATTCCATCGAACAAAAACACCTTACTGTTTTTTGGAAGGGCGATAATGAAGGGCGTGTAGCCGACGGCAACGGGAACCGAAAGGACCGCGCAGGAAGTGAGCGTTCTGCCTTCATACTGCGCGCAGACAAGGCGCGCGGTGGCGTGCGCTTCCTTTCCGTAAATCGAAATGCCGTCATAGGTTCGAAGAAGATGCGTTTTTCCCATCTTCGGAAGCTCTTCTAAAAAGCCGGCGGCATCCACGAGGCCATAGCCGAATTTCGTGTTCCATTCCCGTCCGCCTAAATTTTTCGCCGTGCCGAAAAGGGCATCTGTCAGCATATCGGCAGAATAGGTCGGCTGCGCCGCTTTGCCGAGCGCCAAAATGCCGCTGACGAGCGGCGCGGAAAAGGAGGTGCCGTAGCTGGCTCCCTTATCATAGTCCGAGATAGGCACAAACGCGTCATTTAAGTCGGTGCTTCCGATGCAGCATCCCGGCGCCACCACATCGACATGTGCGCCATATTGGGAGTACGAAGCCCATGCGTTTTCATGGTCAACCGCCCCCACGCCGATTACACCCGCATAGGCGGCGGGATAGGAAACGGTATTCGTGCCGTCGTTTCCGGCGGCGGCAACGAGCAAAAGGCCTGCTTTTTGTGCAGAAGAAACAACGGTTGCCAGCATGTCCGAGTAGTCTGCAAACCCAAAGCTCATGTTGAGGATATCGCAGTCAAGTGCCACAGCCTTTGCAATGCCGTTTGCCACGATGTCGAGCGTGGTTTCGTTCGTTTCAAACGCTTTGAGGGGGACGATGGAAGCGGCAGGGGCGGCGCCTTTTGCGCCCACATCGTTTGCCGCGGCAGCAATCAGCCCCGCAACGCGCGTACCGTGGCCGTAGGTATCGGTCGTGTCCGTAGAATTTTTAAGGAGGTTATAGCCGGGCAGAAGATTGTCCCCAAAATCCGTGTGGGGATACACGCCGGAATCTAAAACGCCCACCCGAACGCCCGCGCCGGTGTTCCCCGCTGCCCATGCCGCGGGAAGCTCCACATTTTTCTGCATATAATACACATTCTGCCCAAAAAGATAGACAGGCTGGTTTGGCTCATACGATACAATCAGCCCTTCTTCAAGGTAGGCTTCCGCCAGCGCAAGGTCATGGATGGCGATAAAAGAAGGAAGCGGCGCCTCTGCGGAAAAAAGAGAGCAGGTGGCCACCTCGGCGACAAAGCCGTATTCATTTTCTGCAAGTGTAGGCAAAGGGAGAAGCAAAAACGACAGAAGCAAACAGAGAAGCGTCCGCATAAAAGCCTCCTTTATCCCGCAAAGGGGAAGAAATGTAAAAATGCCAGCACCATGAGCGGAATCGTCACAAGACAAAAGAGATTGGAAATGAGAACGAGCCGCGCGCCGGCCGTGGCGTCAATCCCGTGCGCTTCGGGGAAAATAATTGTGTTCATTCCAATTGGCATTGCGTATAGAACCAGCATAATCGCTAAAAGCGCCTTTGGTGCGCCGAGAAGGGCTAAAACGGAAACGATAAGTGCCGGCAAAACAATAAGCCGAAGGGCGGAAGCGATATAGGCGCGCGCGCTTCCGAACAGCTTCCGGACGGGAAGCTTCGAAATGACAAGCCCGGCAACGAGCATCGCCACCGGCGACATGCACCCCGACGCGCTCGTTAAAAAGGAAGAAACCAGCGGCGGCAGCGCAATCCCCAAAAGCCCGACGGCAACGCCCGCAAGCGTGGCAAAAAACACCGGATTCATAAGCGAACGGAAGGAAATCTTCCCGCTCGTCATCATGCCCATGCCGATTGTATAAATATAAATATTGACCGGAATGCCGGTAATCATCATCTTTGAAAGCATTTCGGCGCCGAACATCGCTTCCATCATCGGATAGCCCATGTACCCCATGTTCGAAACGGCCAGCGCATAGTTATAAATGCCGACCTCGGTATCCTTCTCTGCAAACCGTTTGGCAAGACCGCGGGCAAGCAAATGCAAGAGGGTAATCACAGCGGCCGAAATCGAAATAAAGGCAAGGTATTCCGTTACATTTTCCATGCGGCAGTTCTGCGCGCAGGAGCGGAAGGAAAGCGCCGGCATGAAAAAACAGGTGAGAAGCTTTGAAAGCATTCCGGGTGCCGCGTCGGAGACAAGCTTCCGCTTCCCGAAAAAAATGCCCACGGCAATAAAGCCGAATAGAATCACAAGCTGACGGATGGTGCTGGCGAAAATGCTCTGCAAAGAAATTCCTTCTTTCTTTAAATTGCTCCCTTCATTTTACAGGAAGGCGGCAAAAAAGTCAAGGCTTCCGAAAAAGTTTTGACAAAATGCGGAGGATGTGGTATGATTAAGGGAAAGAAAACTTTGGAGGGACACTATGGCTGAAGAAACGAGAAATCCCCAGGGAAACGAGATGGAGGATTTAAACGAGATTTTGCGCGTGCGCAGAGAAAAGCTGCGTGAGCTGCAGGAAAACGGACAGGACCCGTTTGTCGAGGTCCGCTTTGATGCGGATAAGACGGCGGCAGAAATAAAGGCGGACTTTGCCGGATTAGAAGGCAAAACGGTCACGCTCGCCGGACGCATGATGTCCAAACGCATCATGGGCAAGGCTTCCTTTGCGAGCATTATGGATAAAAGCGATAAAATCCAGCTGTATGTCCGGCGCGAGGAGCTGGGCGAGGAAGAATATAAGGCCTTCAAGAAGCTGGACATCGGCGATATTCTGGGCGTCTCGGGCGAGGTGTTCCAGACGAAAACGGGCGAAATTTCCGTTAAAGCGAGTAAAATTACGCTCCTTTCAAAATCCCTTCGTCCCTTGCCGGAGAAGTTCCATGGCCTTACGGATACGGACACGCGCTATCGCCAGCGGTATGTCGACCTCATTGTCAACACCGAGGTGCGCGATACCTTTGTCAAACGCTCGAAAATTATTGCCAGCATCCGCCGGTATTTAGACGGACAGGGCTTTTTAGAGGTGGAAACACCGATGCTGGTAGCAAACGCCGGCGGTGCGGCCGCCCGCCCCTTTATCACGCATTCCAACGCCCTCGGCGAGGATTTTAAATTGCGCATTTCTCTGGAATTATACCTAAAACGCCTCATTGTCGGCGGGCTGGAGCGCGTTTATGAAATCGGCCGCGTTTTCCGGAACGAAGGCGTGGACACGCGCCATAATCCCGAATTTACGCTGATGGAGCTCTATCAGGCGTATACGGATTACCACGGCATGATGGATTTAACGGAGAACCTTTACCGCCATGTAGCCGAAGAGGTGCTCGGCACCACGAAGATTACCTACGGCGGCGTGGAAATGGACCTCGGAAAGCCGTTTGAGAGAATCACGATGGTGGAAGCCGTCCGGAAATATGCGGGTGTGGACTTTGATAAGATTCAAACGCTGGAAGAAGCGCAGGCCGCGGCGAAAGAACACCATGTGGAAATTGAAAAGCACCACAAAAAGGGCGATATTCTAAACCGCTTCTTTGAGGAGTTTGTAGAGCACCACCTCATCCAGCCGACCTTTGTGATGGATCACCCGATTGAGATTTCGCCGCTGACGAAGAAAAAGCCCGAAAACCCTGAATATGTAGAGCGGTTTGAGTTCTTCATGAACGGCTGGGAAATGGCAAACGCCTATTCGGAGCTGAATGACCCGATTGACCAGCGCGAGCGCTTCCGCGCACAGGAAGCCCTTCTGGCGCAGGGCGACGAGGAGGCCAACACAACCGACGAGGACTTTATGAATGCCCTCGAAATTGGCATGCCTCCCACAGGCGGCATCGGCTTTGGTATCGACAGAATGTGCATGCTTTTAACCGACTCTGCTGCCATTCGTGATGTTTTGCTTTTCCCCACGATGAAAAGTCTAGAAAAATAAACCCAAAAGGCATTAAACAGGGGCTGTAAATTAACGCACAGTTAATTTACAGCCCCTTTTTTAATCCTTAAATTCAAACAGCTTTTTAAGCGGGATGTGCAGCGCCTCGGCAATATCAATCAGCGTGTCGAGCGTGCAGGAGCAGGCGGCAGTTTCAACCCTTTGTAAATAGTTTTTGCTTATATTTGCTCTTTCCGCAAGTTGCATCTGCGTCATGCCTTGTTCTTTTCTATAATGTAAAATGTTAAGGCCTATCCCCAGCCAAACATCGAAATTTTTATTTTTCATGCGTTCACCTCTATACCAGTATATCCTTAAACGCAAAATATATCGACAACCAAAATGGTTGTTAAAACAATCGAATAAGTTGACATTGCAACGAAAAAAGAATATAATACAACTGAATCGATTGCTTTTGCAAAAGCGACCTTGGAGGTGCATTTTATGAAGAAACGGTGCTGCTTTGCCGGGCACGGAAAATTTTTTACACCGAAGCGATTTTTGATGCGGTTGTGCGGAAAATGGAAGCGCTGATTACGGAAGAAGGGGTATCGGAATTCTGGGTGGGGAATTACGGGAATTTTGATGCGCTTTGTGCAAGAGGCGTCAGAAGTCTTAAAGAAAAATATCCGGAAATAAAGCTTTGCCTTGTCCTTCCGTACCTGACAGCGGAGATAAACAGGGATAAGGGGCGGTATCAAAAAGCGTATGACCAGATTCTGCTGGCCGAGATTCCGGCAAAAATGCCAAAAAAGTTTCACATCCTAAAATGCAATGCGTTTATGGTGGAGCACGCCGATTTCCTTGTTTGCTATACGAAGTCCGGCGCGGGCGGCGCCGCAAAAGCGCTGGAATATGCCCAAAAGAAAAACATCCGGATTTGGAATGCCGCCGCTTTCTTTTGTTGACAAGTACGGGAAAATGTGGTATACTGCATACGGCTAAAAAAAGAAAGTGAGAAATGAAGATGACGGGAAAACAAAGAGCCTATTTAAGAGGGCTTGCCAACGGAATTGACGCAAAGTATCAAATCGGAAAGGGCGGCATCGATATCCAGACGATTCGTATGCTGGATTTCGCACTGGAGGCGAGAGAGCTCATTAAAGTGCGGGTGCTCGAAAACGCGGGGCTCGGGGTCCGCGAAGCGTGCGGCATGCTTTGCGAGCGGCTCGGGGCGGAGCCGGTGCAGTGCATCGGCAGCAAATTCGTTATTTACCGCGCGTCAAAAGAAAACAAAACCATTGTAATTCCGGGGAAATAGGAGGCAAGCGTGCAAAAGCTTATGCTGGGCGACAAAACATTCTGGAAAACCGTGGGAACGCTGGCCGTTCCCATTGCAATACAAAATCTTTTAACGAGTTCCTTTACGCTTGTCGATACGCTTTTCGTCGGGCAGCTGGGGGATGTTTCTCTGGCGGCCGTCGGCATAGCGGGGCAATGGAGCTGGCTTCTCAATATGGTGGCGTTTGGAATCTGTTCCGGAGCCGCCGTGTTTTTTGCGCAGTTTTATGGGGCAGGCAACAAAAAAGGCTTTGTTAGCACCTACGGCCTTGCGCTTTCTGCCGGGCTTTTTGTGGCCTTCCTTTTTATGCTCGTAGGGGATCTGGCGCCGGAGTGGGTGCTTCGGATTTTCAACCGCACGCCCGCCGTTTTGGCTTCGGGCGTTTCCTACCTGAAAATCGCCGTATTTTCGTATCCGGCGGTTTTGCTCAATATGATTGTTAATGTGGTGCTGCGCAGCACAAAGCGCGTAAAGCTTCCCATGTTCGTGGCGGTGATTACAACCGTTCTCAACGCCATCCTCGATTATGGCCTCATCTTCGGCGCTTTCGGCCTGCCGCGGCTGGGCATCCGGGGCGCGGCGATTGCCACAGTCCTTTCTGCATGGATGGGACCGCTTCTGATTTTCCTTATTACCGCCTTTTTGCGCGACGAGGTGTTTTTCGCGCCGATAAAGGATCTTTTCGGCTTCAAGAGGGAGCAGGTGCGGACCTTCTTCGGGCGCGCTTTACCCGTCGTCCTCAACGAAACGCTTTGGGGACTTGGTACGGTTGTCTATAACGCCATCTTTTCGAATATGGGCTATGAATATACGGCGGCAGTTTCCATTTTGCGCACCTTCGAGAACATCGCCTTCTCCTTCTTTGTCGGCATGACGAATGCGGCCTCGGTCGTAATCGGTCAGGACATCGGGAGCGGCCGATTGCGCGAAGGGGTACAAAACGCGAGCCGGTTTATGGTTGCGGTACCGCTTTTGGGGGTCCTCATCGGCGCGTTCATTCTGCCCTTCCGCAGCGAAATGGTGCATCTTTTTAATCTGGGCGGGAGCATTTCCGAGACCACGCTTTCGGCAGCACGCGGGATTCTGCTTATCTATGCCGTGGAGCTTTGTGTGCGAAATATCTGCTATGTGACGATTGTGGGCGTGTTCCGCGCCGGGGGCGACACGAAAAACGGCATGAAATTCGAAATGCGGAGCCTTTGGATGATTTCCATTCCTATGACTTTTCTCGCAGCCTTCGTGCTGAAATTGCCGTTTGTGGCGGTGTTTGCGTGCAGCTATATTTGTGAGGACTACCTGAAGGCCTTTTTATGTCTGCGGCATTTTCGGACGAGACAATGGATAAAACCGGTTACAGAGGAAGGACAAAGAGCCCTTCGCGCCTATTGTGCAGGAGAGGAAGAGATTCGGTGATTCGTTTTTTAAAAAAGAATATCGTTTTGAGCATTGCCTTTTGCGCAGCGCTTGTCACCGCATTTTTCGTGCCGCCGGATGCGGCGTACATGGCGTATTTTGACTGGAAAACGCTTTCCTGTCTCTTTTGCGTTCTCTGCGTGGTGTGCGCGCTGAAAAACATTAACTTTTTCTATCTGCTCGCGCGCAAAACCGTAGAGCACTTCAAAACGACGCGCGGCTGCGTGCTGGCGCTTGTGTATATCACCTTTTTAGGCTCGATGCTGATTGCAAACGACATGGCGCTAATCACCTTTTTGCCGCTCGGGTATCTGGTACTGCATTCTACGGGCGAAGAGCGGTACATGGCGTTCGTATTTATTATGCAGAACATCGCCGCCAACCTCGGCGGGATGCTGACGCCCTTCGGAAATCCGCAAAATTTGTATCTCTACACGAAATTCCATATCCCGACCGGCGAATTTATGGCCATTATGGCGCCGCCGTTTTTGGCGTCGGTTTTCCTCATAACGGTCGTGTGTCTTTTTATTAAGTCCGAAGCGCTCAAAATTTCCGGCGGCGAGGTTTCTCTGCCGCGGGGCCGCGCCACGCTTTATCTTTTGCTGTTTGCACTTTCTATCCTGATCGTTTTCCGCAGCATCCCCTATTGGATCGGGCTTTTGGTCATTCCCGCCGCGATTTTTATTCTGGACCGCAAAGCGCTGAAAATGGTCGACTATCCTTTGCTTTTAACCTTTTTCTTCTTCTTTATTTTTGCAGGGAACATGGCCAGAATCGAAGGGGTGCGCACGCTTTTTTCGCGCCTTCTTTCCCAAAATACGCTTCTTTATAGCGTGATAAGCTGCCAATGTATCAGTAATGTGCCGTCGGCCATTTTGCTTTCGCAGTTTACGGAAAATTATCGCGAGCTTCTCCTCGGTGTCAATATCGGCGGCGCCGGCACGCTGATTGCCTCGCTTGCAAGCCTCATCACCTTCCGCGAATATATCCGGTATAACCCCGGCCGCGCCGGCTATTATCTGGGCCTTTTTTCGCTTTTTAATTTCGGCTTCGTTGTCGTTTTGACGGTTTTCATGTTTTTCATAGGCTAGCGCCACTCCAAAAGGGGTGGCGTTTTCTGTTTTTAGAAGGGGAACCTTCTTTTTTTATTTGCATATACTGAAATTGTAAAACCGTGTAAGGTTTTGCAGAAAGGAGTATATGTATGGAAAAATATGACGCATGCGGCACGATGCCGCAAAATGCAATTTTAGCGTATGCGTATGTTCCCATACAGCGGTTTGGGCGCGTATATCCTTTAGAGGAAGCACTGCGCGAAGGCACGCTGTTTCCGGCACTAAACAAGCCGCTCGGGCTTTACGGCCGGGACCTTTGCAAAAACTGTGGAGATGAGGGGGGCATGTGCTGTGAATCTTGAAACGAGAAGTGCAATGCTGAAAAAAGTGATGGAAGCGGATTTTGCCGCCTATGACCTCGTCCTGTATCTCGACACACATCCCGAGGATACGGCGGCGATGGAAATGTATAACCAGCTTGTCAAAAAGGCGAAAGAAGCACGCGATGCCTATGAGGCCGCCTACGGTCCGCTGACCGTGGGGGCGGCGGCCGGCCAGAAGGAATGGACATGGATAAAGTCGCCATGGCCGTGGGATTAGAGGAGGAAGCCTATGTGGAATTATCAGAAAAAATTACAGTATCCAATCAATCTTAAAAACACGAACCCGAAACTTGCCAAATTTATCATGAGCCAGTACGGCGGCAAATACCGTAACTGCTTGAGCAATTTTATTAATGTTTCCAAAATATAAAACTTAGTCGTTTTCCGTCTTTTCCGCCCTTGATAATTTCTTTAAATATTGTTCGTACCATTTTATTTTTGTCTGTGTTACTAACCTCAGAATCTCTTAAGATTTCGGTAAGCCTTCTCAATTCTTTTTCATCTAACTGAACTTCTTCCTCCGGTTCTTCCTCAACCATTGTTTCCAGCATATACTTCAATTCTTCTATTTCTTCTTCAATAGATTTCTTGCTTTCTTTGTACTCATCAAGGGTATCAGCACCATCCATATATGCTATCCTTGAACGTTCTAAACGTTGTTCAAGTCTTTTTATTTGCCCCTTAATAATTGTATTGTCATCAGACACAGTTGTTTTCTCGGTATATCCCGGTTCTGCAAAACTTAATACTACATTTGGAAGTTCTATTTGAGATAAGATATCAAGGGTAATTTTAGCCAGTTTATCTGCCTTAATATAGCCAACACCTTCACATGTGCCACGGCATCTGTTTGAACACCCGAAAAATCCACCCTGATTGGATAACACCGCTCCACACTTTTCACATCTTACGATACCGGTAAGCCAATGAGATATATCTTTCCTGTCAGCATTATAATACTTTCCAAATTTTTCTTTTTGTAACTTCATTCTCTCAAAAACTTTATTCCATGTTTCAATGTGAATTATAGGAGTATGCGTACCGTCGCTTATAATAGCAGTATCGGCTGCATAATTTCTGGATAACTTGCCGTCAGGATTCCAACGTATTTTACCTATGTACACGGGATTGTTCAGCCAGTATTCAATTGTACGATTTTCTATCTTATTGCCTCTATGCGTTCTTATGCCCATGGCATTTAATGATTTTGCAATCGTCAGATAACCTTTACCATTTGCGTAATCATTGAAAACTTTACGGACAACCTCTGCTTCTTCAGGAACAATAACATACTGACCGTTTTCTATTTTATAACCAAAACCCGGTATTGAAAGTACTCCGCCTCTTTTGGCTTTCTCTGTCATTCCTCGTTTAACTTCTTCGGCAAGATTGATGCTATAGTACTCATCCATTGCCTCAATCATTGCTTCAAAAAGTATTGCCATCTTGTCGTCACCAACATCTTCACTAATAGAAACAACATCAATATTCAGTTCTTTTCTAAGCATCGACTTGTAAACAACACTATCTTCTCGGTTCCTTGCAAATCGGCTGAACTTCCAGACCAAAATTACATCAAACGGCTTTGGTTTGCGCTTTGCTAATCCTATCATTGTATTAAATGCAGGTCTTTTTTTGGTATTTCTACCACTAATACCTTCATCAAGAAAAATAAAATCTTTAGGTAATAGCATTTGATTTTTTTCTGCATAGAGTTTGATTTTTTCAAGCTGACTATCAGGGCTAAACTCAATCTGATCATCGGTAGAAACTCTTATGTAAGCTGCCGCCACTTTCATTTAGTTATCCTCCTTTCTCGAAAAACGGCAACTATTTATTCCATATTATAATTATAGCAAAGTCGCCTTTTAAATCAAAAATTTTTGTTCTGAAATTATTATTTTTCTTTTGTAATATTCACTCAAGGCTTGTGCCTCTATTTCTTCTTTCCATTCTTGCTTATTTTCTTCGTTTAAATTTAAAGATTTCACATTTTCATCTTCATCACTTTCTATGAAGACTTCGATACAATATTCATTCAATCTACACCACCTCTCATAATTTTATGTTATAAAATTCACTTAAATAACAATGTACAAACTACCTATTAAGCATAAAACAGGACGGGCATAAACCGATCCTTAAAACACAAATGCGACTGACTTTCGTCAGCCGCTTTATAGTTATTAGTTATAGATTCATAGAATCAATAAACTCTGTAATACTTTTATATACATCATTATCCAAGTCTGGA
>JAZSDW010000023.1:0-5689 GCA_045531355.1 Clostridia bacterium
CGTCCCGGTCGTTTTGACAGACAGGTTGTCGTTGATGTGCCGGATGCGCGGGAGAGAGAAGCAATTTTAAAAGTGCATGCCAAAGGAAAGCCGCTTGCAGAAAGCGTTCGGCTCGAGGATGTTGCAAAGGGTACAACAGGATTTACGGGTGCAGACCTTGAAAATCTTCTCAATGAAAGCGCCATTTTAGCGGCAAGAAATAAGCAAACAAAAATTACAAAGGAAAATATGGATGAAGCACTGATTAAGGTGATTGCAGGTCCGGAAAAGGCCAATCGAATCCGAAACGAGAAGTCGAAAAGACTTACCGCGTTTCACGAAGCCGGGCATGCGCTGGTTGCAAAACTCTTGCCGACACAAGATCCGGTGCATCAAATTTCGATTATTCCCCGCGGAAGAGCAGGGGGATATACGATGTCACTGCCGAAAGAAGATAAGCCATTCCAATCCCGGCAAGACATGTTAGAAGATATCATTTCTCTGCTCGGCGGGCGTGTGGCTGAAAAGTTGGAACTGGATGACATCAGTACAGGAGCGGCAAATGATATGCAACGCGCAACCGCGATTGCGCGCGATATGGTAACGAAATACGGAATGAGTGAAAAGCTCGGACCGATGACCTTCGGTTCAGGGCACGATGAAGTCTTTATCGGTCGCGATTATGCACAACCGACAAAGAACTTTTCTGAAAAGACAGCGGCAGAAATTGATTCCGAAATTTCGGCGATCATTCAGGATTGCTATAAAACTTGTGAAACACTTTTGAAGGATAATATAGAAAAACTTCGCCTTATTGCCAATACGCTTTTGGAAAAAGAAAAAATTGACGGTGAAGAATTTGAAAAATTATTTGTGGAACCGACACCTGAAGACGAACCAACAGAACCGTTTGGAGGCTGAATATGAGCACGAAATTATCTTACGAAAAACAGTGTGTATGGACTTGCGATAAAACGAACAAAAAGGAAATTTTTGAATTTTGTGAAGGCTATAAATCCTTTTTAAACCGGGCAAGAACTGAGCGCGAATTTGTTTTGCTCGCCGAAGAAATGGCGAAAAAACAAGGGTTTTTACCACTTTCGGAAAAAGAAAGACTTTGTCCTGGCGACAAAGTCTATCGCATCAACCGAGGCAAAGGGATTGTGCTTGCCGTTATCGGCACGGCGCCCATTTCAGAAGGGGTGCATATGGTGGGTGCGCACCTGGATTCTCCGCGGCTCGATTTAAAGCAAAATCCTTTATATGAGGATGGCGAACTTGCTTTGTTAAAGACACATTACTATGGCGGAATCCGAAAGTATCAATGGTTTGCGACTCCCTTAGCCATGCACGGGCGAATTGTATTAAGCGATGGTCGCACGGTGGACATTGCGATTGGTGACGCCGAGGACGACATGACCTTTACTATTAGTGATTTATTACCGCATCTTGGAAAGGAGCAGGCGGCAAAGCCTCTTCGTGATGCTTTTGACGGCGAAAATTTAAATGTAATCGTTGGAAGTATTCCGGTTTCGGATGAAGATTGCAAAAAGCCCATTAAGGAAGCAATCCTCACCTATTTGCACGAAAAGTATGACATGGTTGAAGAGGATTTTCTAAGCGCAGAAATTGAGATGATTCCCGCTGTGCAAACAAAAGATGTCGGCTTTGACCGCAGTTTGGTCGGCGGACCGGGGCAGGACGATCGTGTTTGTGCATACACCGCGATGCAGGCTATCTTTGAAGCAGATGCGCCAAAGCATACGGCGATTTGCCTTCTTGTGGACAAGGAGGAAATCGGGAGTATGGGGAATACAGGTATGCAATCGCGTTTCTTTGAAAATACTTTAGCAGAAGTTTGCCACCTTCTCGGTGAGAAGGGTAGTATTACGGTTCGGCGTTGCCTTTCCAATTCCAAATGCTTGTCTGCCGATGTTAATGCTGCGTTTGACCCTAATTTTGCAAGCGTGTATGAGAAGAATAATGCTGCGCTTTTGGGACACGGCATTACCATCAGTAAATATACTGGCCATGGAGGAAAGTCTGAATCCAGCGATGCTTCTGCGGAGTTCATGGGAGAAATTCGTCGTTTGTTTAACGCAAATGGTGTTATTTGGCAAACGGCAGAGCTGGGAAGAGTTGGCGCTGGTGGCGGTGGTACGATTGCGCAGTATGTTGCTAATTTGGATGTAGATACCATTGACTGCGGAACGGCACTTTTGTCTATGCATGCGCCATTTGAAATCGCAAGCAAAGCAGATGTTTTTATGACTTATAAGGCATATCGCTGCTTTTTGGTGTAACGATTATGTTTGTAGAGAATCGAAAAATTCGTTATAGTCAGCTTGCTGCGAATCAAACGATGCGTCTTGCAGACATTATGCACTTTTTCCAGGATGCTGCTGTTGCGCACACCGCAGCGTGTGGACACCCGCTGGAGACGCTGTATGCGCAAAACAGCGCATGGATACTTCTTGCAGTACATGTGGTGTTAGACGCCCCGATTCTGGCAAAAAATGTTGAAGTTTGCACTTGGCCGCATTCGTTTTCAAAGGCGTCCTGTAATCGTGCATTTTCTATTCGAACCACCGAGGAAGGAACGATGCTTGTGCAGGCCGATTCTATCTGGGCCTATGTGGATAAGGCTTCCGGAAGGCCCAAAGAGGTCCCTGCCGAATACATTTCCTTGTTTCGGAATATCGGGAAAACGCCGCCTATCTCTTGCAATCGGCGCCCGACGGTCGTGCTTTCGGAGACTTTCGTTTCCTCTTTTCGTGTACTGAAGCGAGATATTGATACAAATGGACATATGAACAATGTAAAGTATTTGGAATATGCTGAGGAAGCGCTGCCGGATGACTTCTTGGTAAAGGATTTTAAGATTCATTTCAGGCACGGGGCGTATTTGGGAGAAAAGATTTTTCTTTATGCAACAGAGGATACGGAAAACGGCGTTGTAAATGCAATATTTAAAAACGAAGCTGAGGAAATTTGTACATACATTCAGTTTTCCTCTCAACCGGAAAGAGATAAGAGTGAATGAAAATTTTAGGAATTGATCCGGGATATGCGATTGTTGGATATGGACTCGTCGAAAACGAAAACGGACGGTTTTCACCTCTAGACTGTGGCGTCTTGACAACGCCGCAAGATATGCCCTTCCCGAAGCGCTTAAAATCCCTATATGATGCTATGACCTTTTTAATTACAGAAAAAAAGCCGGAGGTTATAGCCGTTGAAACCTTATTCTTTAACACCAATGTCACAACGGCGATTTCCGTTGGTCATGCGCGCGGCGTTTTGATTCTGGCTGGAGAAAACGCAGGGATTCCGGTCTTTGAGTATACACCTTTGCAAATTAAGCAGGCCATCACCGGGTATGGCCGTGCTGACAAAATACAGATGCAGCAAATGGTGAAAATGCTACTCGGCCTTGCGGCAGTTCCAAAGCCGGACGATGCGGCTGATGCGCTTGCGGTGGCAATTTGCCATGGACAATCCTATAAATTAAACCAGAAAATAGGAGAAAGATAATGTTTTATTATTTGAAAGGAATGGCCGTACAAAAAAAAGAATCCTTCCTTGTTTTGGATATTGGTGGGGCTGGGTTTAAGGTTTTCTCGTCACAGGCCTCACTCGCATCCGTTGCTCTAAACCAAGAAGTTACGATGTATACTTACACATATGTGCGGGAAGATGCGCTTGATATTTTTGGATTCACCACAGTCGACGAACTATCTTTTTTCGAAAAACTCATAGGAATATCGGGCGTTGGCCCACGCCTTGCGCTTGGGATTTTATCAACCTTCAGCCCACAGGAAATTTTGGTTGCTCTTTTATCAGGAGATGCAAAAAAGCTTTCCAAAGCACCGGGCGTTGGACCGAAGCTTGCACAGCGTATGATTTTAGAATTGCGGGATAAGATACAGACGGATGAAGTGAAAAAAACAATGAAAATGCCACCGATTCCAATGCAGACCACTGAAAGCAAAGAGGCTATTGATGCGCTTGTGGCTCTGGGGTATGGTGAAGCAGAAGCAAGAAGCGCCGTAGCGTCTTTCGAAGAAGGGACCTCTTTAGAAGAAATTATAAAAAAAGCATTGCTTGTATTAGCAAGGTAGGGGAGAGCATATGGAGTTCGATGGAAACAGGATTATAACCTCTATGCAGTTTGAACAGGAGAGTGATATGGAAGTAGCTCTCCGGCCGCGTAGGCTAGATGAATATGTTGGGCAAGAAAAATTAAAGGAAAACTTGTCTATATTTATTGAAGCAGCTCGCCGAAGGAATGACGCGTTGGATCATTGCCTTTTATATGGCCCGCCGGGGCTTGGAAAAACGACGCTTTCCGGCATTATTGCGAACGAACTGGGGGTAAATATTCGCATTACAAGTGGTCCTTCTATTGAACGTCCGGGGGATCTGGCTGCGATTCTGACAAATCTTGCCCCTATGGATGTTTTGTTTATTGACGAAATTCACCGCCTCAGTAAATCGGTTGAAGAGATTTTATATCCGGCCATGGAAGATTACGCGCTTGATATCATGATCGGAAAAGGGCCGAGTGCAAGAAGTGTCCGGCTGGATTTACCAAAATTCACGCTGGTAGGTGCGACGACCCGTGCCGGGCTTTTGTCTGCACCGTTAAGGGATCGATTTGGAATTATATCCAGGCTTGAGCTTTATACAAAAGAGGAACTTATACAGATTGTACGGCGTTCTGCGTCTATATTAAATATTGCACTTTCGGAGGACGGTGCGGCTGAAATTGCTTCGCGTTCCAGAGGCACGCCTCGAATTGCAAACCGTCTTTTAAAGAGACTGCGAGATTTTGCACAAATCAAAGGCGATGGCGTAATTACACGCGAAGTTGCAGATGTAGGACTTGGAATGCTCGATATTGACAAAATTGGGCTCGATGCCGTGGACCGGCGCATGATTTTGTCCATAATTCAGAATTTTGGCGGAGGCCCCGTTGGCCTTGACACACTCGCAGCGACGATTGGTGAAGATGCAACAACCATAGAGGATGTTTATGAGCCCTACCTTCTTCAGCTGGGTTTTTTGAACCGCACACCGCGTGGAAGAATGGTTACAAGTCCGTGTTATAAGCATTTCGGGATTAAAGAACCCTAATAAACTGACCGATAATCATGTATAAAAAATAGTATCAAGAGAAAAACTTTCTTTTGATACTATTTTTATAGGGGGAGACGAAATGAAAATTCAAAAAGTCTATGCGTTTGAAATATTGGATTCGCGCGGAAATCCAACGCTGGAGGCGCATGTTATCACAGAAAGTGGGCATCATGGCTATGGAAAGGTGCCTTCTGGAGCTTCTACCGGAATCCATGAAGCTGTGGAACTTCGGGATGGGGGAGCGCGTTTTGGGGGGAAGGGCGTGCTGCGTGCAATCCATAATGTTAATACAAGAATAGCAGAGGCGCTTCGCGGTGTTTGCGTTACACATCAGAAGGAAATCGACAATATTTTAATCCAACTGGATGGCACAGAAAATAAATCAAATTTAGGCGCAAACGCTATGCTTTCTGTTTCAATTGCCGCGATGCGAGCTGCCGCTTCTGCGATGAAAATGGAACTCTATCAATATATAGGCGGGATGGCAAACGCTAAAATGCCACTGCCGATGATGAATATTATTAATGGTGGGGCACATGCTTCCAATAATTTGGATATTCAGGAGTTCATG
>JAZSDW010000025.1:0-4673 GCA_045531355.1 Clostridia bacterium
CGACTTCAACTTGACGATGGAGAAAAGACCGAGCGATGCGTAGACACGCTTTTGTTCCCCACTTAAAACAAGGGCGTCATCAAAAAGCCGTTGCACGCTTTTGGGAACATTTTCTACATCCACCTCGCCGCCGCAGCCGCAGCCGCAGGCATTGCACGGGTCACAGGCATCCACAAGCTTTACAGACAAAACGATGGGGTCAATGGCCGAAACCACAGCCTTTGGCATGTTTGTTCGATTCCAATCGGAAATATCGAGGTCGCATGCGCCACCATTTTGAGATGTGAAAACTTTGGAATTTCCTTCTGAGCCGAACAACACAACTTTCTTATCATAAGTGGCAAGGCCGCATACCCTCGTGGGTGTGCAAACATTCGTGAACACCTCTAATGTAATTTTGAAGAAGAACTTCATGTCCACCGTGTAAAAGCCCTTGTTAAAGGGTACGGCTTCCACCGTCGGAAACACCCAGATGAGCTCCGCGCTTTTTGATTTCACATTGATTGCGCGGTCAATCAGGCTTTGCCCTGGGCCACAGAGATATACGCGCAGGTTTTCAATACACTCCTTGTCGCGGCAGGAGTCATAAATCTGGCCGGTTTGGATACAAACCGCTTCTTTGCAATTATCCACTTTTTTTACCTCCTATTTGGAATGTGGGTTTACAATACATTGTATGAACGAGGTTCCAAATAGGTGTCTCTTTTTTATTTTAGTTAAGCACTTCTTTTGCAAAGTTCACGGCCGCCATGGCATCGCGCGCATAGAAATCGGCTGCAATTTCTTTGGCATATTCCTCGGTAAGCACGGCGCCGCCCACCATGATTTTTCCCGGAAATCCAGCCGCCTTCAGCATCTTGATTGTTTCGGCCATGCTTCCAACCGTCGTTGTCATCAGCGCGCTTAATCCCACGATGTCTGCGTTCGTTTCCATAGCCGAAGCGCAAATAGTTTCCGGCTTTACATCCCGGCCAAGATCCACAACGCCAAATCCATAATTTTCTAAAAGAAGACGCACGATATTTTTTCCGATATCGTGAATATCGCCGTATACCGTGGCAAGAATGATTTTTCCTTTCCGAATTCCGGCAGCGCCTTTTGCCTTTTCCTTTACTGCTTCAAAGGCCGCTTTAACGGTTTCCGCGCTCGCAAGAAGCTGCGGCAGGAATACGGTTCCCTTTTCAAACCCCTGCCCCACCTTGTCAAGTGCCGGAATCATGACAGATTCCACCAATTCCATCGGCGCTGTTGTTTCCAGCATTTTTTTCGCGGCGCTATATGCGCTTTCGCGAAGCCCGCGCACAATGCAATCATATAGCGTGACTTCTGTGCTTGCCACCGGTATCGCCGAAGGCTGTAAACTGTATTTCTCCACATATTGCGTGCATCCTTCGTCTATGCCCTTTAAAACGCAAAACGCATCATAAACGCCCATCATTTCTGCCGATTTGGGGTTAATAATCCCCGCAGAAAGACCATTTTCAAGCGCAAGAGCAAAAAAAGCCGCGTTTATCGTCTCTCTTCTCGGAAGCCCGAAGGATATGTTGGAAACGCCGAGCACCGTGGAAACCCCAAGGGTATCCCGCAGAATCCGTATCGCCTTCAGCGTTTCATCTGCCCTGCTTTCGCCGGCGCTGACGGCCAGCGTCAAAGCATCGACAATGATATTTTTCTTTGGAATGTTGTATTCTGCGGCAGTTTTGAGAATGCGCCTTGCAATCTCGATTCTTCCCTCGGCCGTCTCCGGAATTCCGTTTTCATCCAGCGTGAGCGCCACAACCACGCCGCCATATTTCTGCACAATCGGGAACACCTTGCGCATGCTCTCTTCTTTGCCATTTACCGAATTTAAAAGCGGCTTCCCGTTATAAAGCCGAACGGCGCGTTCCATAACAGTGGCATCGCCCGTATCAATCTGCAAGGGCAGGCTGACGACGCTCTGCAGAGCCGTCACCACTTTTTCCATCGTTTCGCCCTCGTCAATGCCGGGAAGCCCCACATTTACATCCAAGATGTGTGCGCCAGCCTCCTCCTGCGCCACGCCTTCCGCTAAAATATAGGATAGCTCCTCATTTTTCAGTGCTTCCTTCAAACGCTTCTTTCCAGTCGGATTGATGCGTTCACCAATAATCACGGGCTTCTTTCCAAGAGAAACCGCACTTCCGTAAGCAGAAACCACGGTTAGATTCTTTTCTGTCGGCGGTTTTATCTTTGTGTCCGCACAAGCTTTTGTCATACACGCGATGTGCGTCGGCGTTGTGCCGCAGCATCCGCCTAAAATTTGCACCCCGTTTTCCGCAAAAAAGCGCATGTGCTCTGCAAATTCTTCCGGCGAAAGGTCGTAAACCGTCTTTCCGTTTTCCATTTTAGGTAGCCCGGCATTTGGCAAAAGCGCAATCGGAATAGAGGTGCAATCGGTCAGCCGCTTTAAAAACGCGCGGAACTGCACGGGACCGAGCCCACAATTAAGGCCAAGCGCATCCACGCCGAGCCCTTCTAAAAGTGCAACCACTGATTCGATATCTGCTCCCGTCAGCAGACGGCCGCGCTCATCAATGCTGACCGTAGCCAAAATGGGTAAATCCGCATTTTCTTTTGCCGCAAGCACCGCCGCCTTCAGCTCGTAGGTATCGGTCATCGTTTCAATCGATATCATATCTGCCTCGCGTCCTGCACGGACAACCTCGGCAAAAATCGAATAGGCGTCTTCGAAAGGAAGCGTTCCCACCGGTGCCAAAAGCGCACCCGTAGGCCCGATATCCAGCGTTACAGCTACAGAATCCCCTGCCGCTTCTCTTGCCAAAGCCACGCCTTTCTTTACAACGCGTTCCACGGCCGCAGCATCTCCGCCGAGCTTGTGTCGGTTTGCCCCAAAGGTATTCGTTGTAAGAATCGTGGCCCCGCTTTCGACATAGCGTCTATGAATGTCCAAAATCCGCTCCGGCTCCGTAATGGAAAGCCACTCCGGTGCACCCTTGGTTTCGCCGAGCATGGTGCCCATCGCGCCGTCAATAAATTGAAGCGTTTTTCCGAATTCAACCTTCATTTTGTATCCTCCCGTCTATAGGCACAAGTTATATGTGCGCAAGTAGCACATTTGCTTTTTCCGCAGCTTATTTCCTTTCCCGTACCGATTACGGCGGTGACAGATTTCGTTGGCAAAAGCATGTAACTTTCGAGCGCCACAATGCCAATTTTTTCGGCCGCGAGCTCCTTTAGGAGAAGCGGCTGCATCGAAAGCGGATAGTCACCATACCCGGGGCTAAAGCGCGTCGTCGCTCTTTCCGGCATCGCCTCGTCACAAACCTTTTCTATCTTCGCAGAAGCACAGGCATTTAAAACAGCCGCCTTTGCCATATCCACCGTTTGCATCTTCCGGATAAGCCGGTCAACCTCCATCCCCAGCGTGGCCGCAAACAAAATCACTTCTTTGCAATTTTCCAGATGCCTCACAATATCCTTGCCTACTAAAAAAGGCGAGAAGGCCGCCGGCGAATATACACGGCGGATGGTTTTCGGCGCAGCTGCGGCGTCCAGCATTTCAAAACATTCCGAAACAAGGCGAAGCGTTTCCTTGTCCGCCTCGCCTTGTATGCCTAAATATCTGAGCGCTTCGCTTTGCATGTGCCCCACTCCTTATCTGATAATGCTGCTGATGTTCTCCATAATTTTTCCGGCTATTTCGGGCTTATTCATCGTATAAATATGAATCCGTCGCACACCATTTGCAATGAGGTCAATAATCTGCTCGGTTGCATAGGCAATTCCTGCCTGCCGAAGCGCCTCCGGCTTATCGGCAAACTTGTCCATCATCGCCAGGAATTTGGGCGTGAGTGAAGCCCCGGAAAGCGCACACATTCTTTTGACGGAAGCTGCCGATGTAACCGGCATAATGCCCGCCGTTACCGGCACATGAATGTTTTTCGTGCCCAGGCGATATAAAAAGCTATAAAGCATATTATTATCAAAAAAGAGCTGTGTAACAAGAAAATCCACACCGGCATCGACCTTGTAAAGAAGATTATCCATATCCTTTTCCTTATTCGGATTTTCGACATGTCCCTCCGGATAGCAAGCACCGCCTACGCAGAAATCCCCGTATGCTTTGATTTCGCGAATGAGCTGGTACGCATACTGAAACTCCATGCCCGCCTTATCAAAAGGCTTACCCCCGGGGAAATCGCCGCGAAGTGCAAGGATATTCTGCACATGATTCTTTTGAAATTCGTCCAGGATTCCTCGGATATGCGTCTTTGTGGCGCCAATGCAGGTAAGATGCGCAAGCACCGTTTTCCCAAGCGTGTTCTGAATTGCAGACGCCACTTCCAGCGCGTTTGCCGTGTTCCCACCGCCGGCGCCGTATGTTACGCTCATGTATGCGGGGCTGTAGTCGGCAAGCGCGTGCACCGCCGGCATTACCTCCTCCAAAGGAATTTCCGGTTTCGGCGGAAATACCTCGAACGAAATGACCGTATCTTGTTTTTCAAAAATTTCTCGAATCAACATTACACATTAAAGCGGAATACAACCACATCTCCATCCTGCATGGTATATTCCTTTCCCTCACTGCGTACAAGTCCCTTTTCCTTAGCGGCTACCGTGCTTCCCAGCGCCACCAGTTCCTCATACGCAATCACCTCTGCCCGGATAAAGCCGCGTTCAAAATCGGAATG
>JAZSDW010000022.1:0-2910 GCA_045531355.1 Clostridia bacterium
GCTTTTGCGCAAAGAAGGCCGTCTCCGAATTCTGTATAATATGGCGGGAAGGTTGCAGTATCTCCAAGGGACACCATACTCGCGGCATCTGCCAGAGAGACTGCACCGATGTCAATATAAAGATCTGCCTCGGAAAGGACACCTTCTCTTTGCGCCTTGTCCTGCAAATGCACGGCGCAAGCACCTAAAATGCCGGGGATTTTTTGCGGGCCGATATATACTTTTTTCCCGACAAGCACATCGGTGTTGATTCCACCGATTGTTTTAAATCTTAAAAAACCATTTTCTTCAATTCCAGAGATAATCAGCCCCACTTCGTCCATGTGTGCAGCCAGAAGAATGCGTTTCCCATTGCAGCCTTGCCGCACCAGAAGATTCCCCATCGCATCTGTGTGCATGGGGAAGCGCGAAGCGTGCTTTGCAATTACAGAGCGAATTTCTGCCTCATCGCCGGAAACACCGGCTGCGGCACATAAATCTTTTAAAAGCATAGTGTACCCTGCCTTCCTAAATGCTGGATTACCGCGGCTAAAAGCTGCGCGGTGTTTTCTGCATCCTGTAAATCCAAGACCTCATAGCCGGTGTGCATATAGCGAAGCGGAATGGATAAAAGACCGGTAAAGACGCCCTTTCTGGCCACTTGCACAACCCAGGCATCTGTGCCCGTATTGCCACTGTCGACATCGATCTGATACGGAATTTCCTGTTCCTTCGCCATGGAAATAAAGCGGTCAGAAACGGTGCGCTGGACATTGGGACCGACCGTTATAATCGGCCCTTTTCCAAGCGGAAACGCGCCGCGCATCGAGTCGGGAGATTGACCATAGCCAGCATCAATACAAATGGCAGCTGTGGGTGACAGCGTATAAGCTGCCGCACCGGCGCCTCGCATGCCAACCTCCTCCTGTACCGCACCTACGATTGCGATATTAAAAGGAAGAGAAAGGTCTTTTACAAGCTCCAGCGTACGGATTAAAACGGCAAGCCCGGCCCGGTCATCCATCGCGGAAGCGGCTGCCACGGTATTTCCCAGCAGCGTAAATTCTGTATTAAATTCAATCATGTCCCCGATTTGCACGAGAGAGGAAAGAGCAGCTTTGGAAAGACCTGTATCGACGCAAAGCTCGTCCATTTTGGGTGCTGCCTCGCTATGCGCAATGTGCGGCGGGATGGAGGAGATAACGCCATGAAGCACCTTTTTTCCAAAAATACGGACCGGCGTGGCCGGCAGAATTTTTGTATCCATGCCGCCAACGGGGGATACGAGCAAAAATCCATCCTCCGTAATATAACGGACTATAAGCCCAATCTTATCCATGTGTGCCTCCAGCATTAGGAGCGGGGCTCCTTCCATGCACCCTTTCCGGAAGGCAATTACATTACCGAGCGCATCCGGACGAATTTCGTCACAATATGGCATTAAAAGTGTGGAAAAAAGGTTTGCAATATGCGTTTCGCGCCCGGAAATTCCGGGCGCGTTTGTCAAAGTTTTGAGTAGGGTTTTCATAAGCTTTTCACAAGCTCCTTATATCGTTTTCCGCGTTCTTCAAAATTCTTAAACATGTCGAAGCTCGCACAGGCAGGAGAAAGCATAACAATGTCACCGGCCTCGGCGCCCATGTAGGCTTCTTTTACAGCCTGCTCCAGTGTGGGATAGATGAAAATTGGCATCGTTTTCTTACCGCCGTAGGCGCGCACAACGGCATCGTTAATTTTGGAAGCCGTGGCACCGATTAGATACAGGCGTTTTACGCGTGCCTTTACATCGTGCCCGAATTGGTCAAACGGTATACGCTTATCATAACCGCCGGCGATTAAAATTACCTTTTGCTCGAAAGAGTACAAACCGGCGCGGGCGCGTGTGGGGCTCGAGGCAATCGAGTCATTATAGAACTTAACACCGTCAACTTCTTTTACATATTCAATCCGGTGTTCAACGCCGGCGAAGCTTTTTGCAACCTTGCGCACCGTAGTTGGTTTTACCAGTTTTTGCACGGCCGCAATGGCTGCCATGTAATTTTCCACATTGTGTGCACCTGGCAGAAGAATATCCTTTGTATCTACAACCATGGTGCCGTCCATATAAATTTTATCGTTTTCAAGGTGGACATTTGCCTCTGTCGAAACGCGTCCGAAGGTGAGCACATTTCCTTTTGCTTCTGCGCCAAAGGTGCGGGTAATGTCATTATCCTCGTTGATGATTAAGCGGCCGGTTTTCGTTTGATTTATAAAGATATTTTTCTTAGCTTCTATGTATTCCTCCATTCCTTTATGAATGTCAAGATGGTTAGGAGATACATTCGTTACAACGGCAATCTGCGGACTTTTCTTCATTGTCATAAGCTGGAAGCTGGACAGTTCCACAACAACATATTGACCCTTTTCAATGCTCTCGATTTTGGGAAGGAGAGGCGTTCCGATATTGCCGCCGAGATGAACAGTATATCCTTCGCGTTTCAAAAGGTTATAAATCAGCGTAGCGGTTGTTGTCTTTCCGTCGCTACCCGTAACGCCGATAATTTTGCAAGGACAAAGGTCAAAAAATAGTTCCATTTCGCTTGTGATTTTGGCGCCTCGCTTTTTTGCAGCCAGAATCTGCGGCAAATCCGGCCGCATGCCGGGCGTGCGAATCAAAAGGTCACAATCGAGATTATCCAAATATTTTTCGCCAAGACTAAACTTTGCGCCCATACGCATGAGTGAAACCAGCTCCGGCGTTAAATCATCTTTTTTATCACAGGCAGTTACAATTGCGCCATAGGATAAAAGCATTTGTATAAGGGGCTTATTGCTGATACCGATTCCCAGAACAACAACACGCTTTCCTTTTATATTTTGCTTAAAAGTTTCTAATTTAGAATTCATTCCAAATCACCTCTATCTTACATTATCCTATATATGGAAAAGATT
>JAZSDW010000079.1:0-35815 GCA_045531355.1 Clostridia bacterium
GACAGTATGATTCCTATCGGCAGAGGACAGAGAGAACTGATTATCGGCGACAGACAAACCGGGAAAACGGAAATTGTTATTGATACAATTATAAACCAGAAAAACACCGATGTTATCTGTATTTATGTCGCGATCGGGCAAAAAAACAGTTCTGTTGTGCAGCTTGCCAATGCGTTATCCAGCGCCGGGGCCATGGAGTATACCATTATTGTTTCGGCTTCAGCTTCCGAATCTGCTCCCCTTCAGTATGTTGCGCCGTATGCCGGTTGTGCCATGGCTGAATATTTTCGTGAGCAGGGCAAGGATGTTTTGATTGTGTATGATGATTTGTCAAAGCATGCTGTTGCCTATCGTGCATTATCCCTCTTAATCCGACGCCCACCGGGACGAGAGGCCTATCCGGGCGATGTATTTTATCTGCACTCCCGCCTCCTCGAACGCGCAGCTTGCGTGGCGCCTGCGTATGGCGGAGGGTCTATTACGGCTCTGCCCCTGATTGAAACGCAAGCCGGAGATGTCTCTGCATATATTCCTACAAATGTCATCTCTATAACAGATGGCCAGATATTCCTGGAAACAGAACTGTTTCATGCGGGAATCATGCCGGCAATCAATCCCGGTATTTCTGTCAGCCGCGTTGGTGGTGCAGCGCAGTTGAAGGCAATGAAAAAGGTGTCCGGCGAATTAAAGCTTTTATACTCCCAATACAGAGAATTACAGGCTTTTTCCCAATTCGGCAGTGATTTGGACCAGGATACAAAAGAAAGGCTCGCTCTCGGGGAACGGATTGTTGAGGTTTTAAAGCAAGGCAGAAATGCGCCTGTTCGTGTGGGCTGCCAAGTTGCCATTGTGTATGCGGTGACAAACGGCTATTTAAATGAAACGCCTGTAAATAAGGTCAAGGAATATGAGTACAGGCTTTACGAGCTTTTAGAGAACAAGTATTCTGCTTTTTTGGAAAGAGTAGAAGCTGGCTTTTGGGATGAGGAAGATATTGATACGCTAAAGATGGCTCTGTCTGATATGCGGAGGTGATCGTATGGGCGCAGATATAAAGAACCTGCGTATCCGGATAAAGAGCGTCAGGTCAACACAACATCTTACGAAAGCAATGGGGCTTGTTGCATCTTCTAAAATCAAAAAAGCAAACGAGGCCATGGCAAAAAGTCGTGAATATAGCGAAGCTATATCCGAAACGATTGCAGCACTCACCGCGTGCCGCGAATGTGAAAAAAGTCCCTATATGCAAAAAGGCGATGGCAGAAAAATAAAGCTTGTTGTAATCGCCGGCGACCGCGGACTGGCGGGCGGCTATAACGCAAATGTATTTCGTATGGTGCGCGCGTTTCCGGACGCAGAGATTATCCCTATCGGTAAACGGGCAAGCGATAAATTCGGTGGCACAACACGATACGCAGAGTCTTTCTCCTATGACGAAGCGCAACAAATGTCTATCTCCCTTTGTGATGCTTTTTCCAAGAAACAATTTGACAGGCTCGGCATCGTCTATACAAAATACATTTCAATGATGACGCAAGAAACCGAGATAAAATGGGTTTTGCCATTGGAAAAGTCCGCAAATGCCGTTTCCCGGAGCGTACTATTTGAGCCGGATGAAATGACGGTGTTTCGTGCAGCGATTCCCGAATATATTGCAGGGATTCTGTTTGCTTGTGTAAAGGAAAGTGTCGCATCCGAGGTTTCGGCAAGACGCGTAGCTATGGATGCAGCAGACAAAAATGCACAGGAAATGCTGTCTGATTTAAGCCTTGCCTATAATCGTGCGCGGCAAGGCGCTATAACGCAGGAAATTACAGAAATTGTTGCGGGTAGCGGACAATAAGGAGGAAAGAATATGATACTGGAGGCAAAAGGGATGGTCAGCCAGGTTATGGGACCTGTTGTTGATGTTTCTTTCGAAGAAGGCTTTTTGCCGGCTATATATAATGCCTTAACGATGCAAAACGGGGATAAAACCCTTACCGTTGAAGTCGCACAGCATATTGGCGATAATGTGGTGCGCTGCATTGCAATGGCCGGAACGGATGGACTGAAAAGAGGTACGCCTGTAACGGATACGGGACACCCCATTCGTGTTCCCGTTGGCAGAAATACGCTTGGCAGAATTTTCAATGTGCTGGGAGACACGGTCGACAACAAGCCTTTTGATACGGAGGCAGAAAAATGGGATATTCACCGCAGCGCCCCCAGCTATAGCGAATTATCCACTTCGACAGAAATTTTAGAAACCGGCATTAAGGTTATAGATTTAATCTGCCCCTATGCAAAGGGTGGTAAAATCGGTTTGTTTGGTGGCGCAGGTGTAGGAAAAACCGTGCTGATTATGGAGCTTATCAATAACATCGCAAAGCAGCATGGTGGCCTTTCTGTGTTTTCCGGCGTCGGCGAACGGACACGCGAGGGAAATGACCTGTATAACGAAATGAAAGAATCGGGTGTTCTTTCGAACACGACGCTTGTCTATGGCCAAATGAACGAACCCCCCGGAGCCAGAATGCGCGTTGCACTTTCCGGGCTTACCATGGCTGAATATTTCCGCGATGAAGAAAAACAGGATGTGCTTTTGTTTATCGATAATATTTTTCGTTTCACCCAGGCCGGAAGTGAGGTTTCGGCTCTCCTTGGGCGTATGCCTTCTGCGGTGGGCTATCAGCCAACGCTTGCAAATGAAATGGGTATTTTGCAGGAGCGGATTACCTCTACCAAAAAAGGCTCCATCACCTCGATTCAGGCTGTGTATGTGCCGGCCGATGACCTGACGGACCCTGCCCCTGCCACGACCTTTGCACACCTTGACGCCACAACCGTTCTTTCGAGAGGTATCGCGTCGCAGGGCATTTATCCTGCGGTAGACCCGCTCGAATCTACCAGCAGAATTTTGTCGCCCGAGGTTGTGGGCGAAGAACATTATGCCGTTGCAAAAGAAGTGCAGCGCATTCTGCAGCGATACAAAGAACTTATGGATATCATTGCAATCATGGGCATGGATGAATTATCCGATGCCGATAAATTGCTTGTTCAGCGTGCAAGAAAAATTCAGCGATTTTTGTCACAACCTTTTGATGTTTCTGAAAAATTCACAGGCTTTAAGGGCAAATATGTGCCATTAGCCGAAACGATCCGTGGTTTTAAAGAAATTATAGAAGGAAAACATGATGACCTGCCCGAATCCGCCTTCCTCTTTATAGGCAGCATTGACGAGGCCGTCAAAAAAGCAAAGAGGGCATAGAAATGAATACCTTTTTATTAAAATTATCGACCCCAAACGGAGATTTATTTTGCGAAAAGGTTACGGCTATTTTTCTTAGAGGCTCGGAAGGTGACTTGGCCATCATGGCTGACCATATCCCCTTCGTAACAACCATAAGCCCTTGCACATTCAAAATTCACCTTGCAGATGAAACCGCAAAAGAAGGAACAACAAGCGGTGGCCTCCTGACCGCCACGAAGGAACTGGTAACCTTCCTTTCAGGCAGTATGCTATTAAAAGATTAAATAGAAAGGATGAGAAATTTGAATGCTTTCATTGGAATTCTCGTTGTATTCCTGGCAATTCTTCTTCTCCCCTGCATCAAAATCGTGCCGCAGGCACATGAATTTGTAATCGAATTTTTGGGGAGATACAAAACAACCTGGTCGGCAGGCGTGCATTTTAAAATTCCGCTATTCGAAAAAATCTCAAAACGCGTGACTCTGAAAGAACAGGTTTTAGATTCCCCGCCGCAGCCGGTTATCACAAAAGATAATGTGACAATGCAAATCGATACGGTCATTTACTATGCCATATATGATTCCAAATTATTTGCATATGGCGCTGTCAATCCAATTTCCGCATTGTCAAATCTTGCTGCAACTACCCTTAGAAATCTGGTTGGCGAACTAGAACTGGACGGGACCTTAACTTCGCGCGATACCATCAATGCCAAAATGACAAGCATCCTCGACGATGCAACAGATAAATGGGGCATTAAGGTACATCGTGTAGAACTAAAAAATATCATCCCCCCACAGGAAATCCAAAACGCGATGGAAAAACAGATGAAAGCTGAGCGCGACCGCAGAGAAACCATGCTGCAAGCGGAAGGCCATAAAGCGGCCGCCATCACGCGCGCCGAAGGCGATAAGCAAGCAATGATTCTGGCAGCTGAAGGGGAACGCGATGCAAGAATCGCGCGTGCCGAAGGTGAAGCGAGAGCGATTTATCTTTCGAAAAAGGCTGAGGCAGATGGCCTTGCTGCACTCAAAGAGGCAAAGATCGATGCCGCGGTGCTGGAGCTTAAAAGATATGAAGCACTGATTGCAATGTCGGACGGGAAGGCCGCCAAAATCATTGTTCCCACCGACGCCGTGGAAGCTGCAAAATCGAATGTGTTGTTTTCTGAAACCTCCGGTCTTGGCGATGCGACAAAGCCTGTAAAAGAAATAAGGGATTGAATCTGCAAATAAAGGAGTTAACTTTGGTATTTTTACGGATTTGCCTGTCGAAAGATGCTTCGGGATTGACGCCGAGGTTGTAGGCTGGGTCACGCATACGCCTATTGTTGCAGACAGACTCCTGTCTTTTAAGAAGTAATTGTATAAAAGGTTTTAAATCAAAAATGACAATCCAATCAGGATTGTCATTTTTGATTTGCATCTATTCCATACTAAAACGCCCTGCACACAAAAATGTGCAGGGCGTTGGTGCGGATGAAGGGACTTGAACCCCCACGATAAAATCACTAGATCCTAAGTCTAGCGCGTCTGCCAGTTCCGCCACATCCGCATTTAACAAAATTTATTATACCACACGCTGCATCTTTTTGCAACCTTTTTATGTATTATTTTTTGATAAGGAAAGAAAAAACAGCTTCGCGCCCTTTTACGAGCGGGTAAGCTGTTTTTTATTTTATTTTTCTATTCGAGGCGCTTTTTACTCGATGCCGATCCTCTTTTTCATATCCGAAACATACTTGTCAAAATCAATAACAACGCCTTCTCTTCTTGCCTTTTCCGCAGCAAAAACAATCAAATGGTTTGCAACAGAGGTCGAAATATCGGAAAGTCCGAGGCCGTCATAATCACCACATACGGCGTGATAGAGCGCATCTACAATGCCCACATCGCCACCGGCGTGTCCGCCTACGATGCCGTCCTTTCCGCTTACAGCGACTTCCCTGGTTTCATCCTTTTCAATGCTGTAAATCTTAATCGGTGTGTCGTCGCCTGAAAGATCTGCCGTGATTTCACCCTTGGTTCCCATGATATGGAACATTCTTCTGCCCTCATTAAAAGCACACATTGTAAAGGTCGCGGTTGTGCCACCCTCAAACTCAAGATTTACGGTCTGGTGGTCAACAACATCATTGTCGCATTTAAATACACATTTGCCGTACTGTGTAGTGCGCAATGCCTTTTCCACCATTTCATCAGTAGGATTAAATTCACCTGCGCATGTGCCCCTGAACCATTCGCTTTGCGCATCGTGATTATCAATCATATAGAGTTTATGGGTGTTGTAGGGGCAGGTGTCGCCGACAGGGCATCCTTCCAGACATCTTTCCGGTGCACCCGCAGGCGCGTGGGCCTCATTAAAATAATAGAGGCCGCCGAAAGAGGATACGCGGGTCAGCTTCTTATCTAGAAGCCATTGCAGAATATCCATATCGTGGCAGGACTTTTGCAAAAGCATAAAGGAGCTTCTTCCCTCATTTCCCCAGTTTCCTCTTACGAAGCTATGCGACTGGTGCACCGCGCCCACACATTCTTCGTGGTTTATCGATACAACTTCGCCGATTTCTCCGCTTTTAATAATTTCTTTTAGTGTTTTAAAGAAATTTGTATATCTTAAAACATGGCAAACGACGACTATAACGCCTTTTCTGTTAGCCGCAGCCTCTACGCGCAGACACTCTTCCGGCGTGGGACACACGGGCTTTTCCAATAGCAAGTGATATCCAAGTTCAATTGCCTTTTCGGCCGGCACAAGATGGTCTTGGTCCATTGTTGCGATAACCGCAATGTCAGCCATTTTAGGCTTCGCAAGCACATCTTTCCAATGCGAAAAACACATGCTGTCCGGAATGTCATACTGTTCCTGGATTTCTTTTCTACGGCTTTCAATCGGCTCTGCCACCGCAACAATCTCAAAACAGCCCGGCATATCATCCTTCATGTGCTTTGCGTATTTTAACCCTCTACTCCCTGCACCAAGCAGAATCACCTTTAATTTTTTCATTATTCTTCCTCCCCTGTTTGCATCGACAGATGCGTACGCGTATGTAAGACAATTTTTACTTGATCCCAAGTCTTTTTCTCATGTCGGTTATATATGCGTTGAAATCGAGAACAACCCTTCTTTTCTGGCCTTTTCTGCGGCAAAAACAATCATACGGTTTGCAACAGAGGTCGAAATGTCGGAAATTCCCTTTCCGACATACTCGCCGCAAACCGAGTGGTAGCGTGCGCTCATAATCCCCATGTCGCCGCCGTGGCCGCCTACAATACCGTCTTTTCCGCTTACCTCAACTTCTCTGGTTTCGCCCACTTTCTGCTTTTCGAGAAGCTCCTTCCAATCTGCAAAGCAATTCGCATCCGGAAATGCTTTGTGAATTGCATCCACGAAAACCTTTGCCGCTTTTACAGCCATCTGGCAGTAATCGCGCCGTATCCTCGTCAGCGCTACCTGGCTGATAAGGCCATTCCCATCAAGCGGAATCACCGCTGCACCAACATTATATAAAAACGAAACAAATTTGTCAAGATAAAAGTGTAAAATTCTGCGATAAAAAAGCCAATTTGAAAGGCCTTCTGTTCCCTCCTCGGATTGTCAACCTTTTTGCTGGTTTTTGGTTGACAATCCCCTCCTTGTTTGGTATACTCAAAGGAGGAGGAATTCCTATGAACACGAAAGAAGCACTTTTAAATCTTTTATATTTTTATCCGGCCGATTATATTTCCGGCCAACTTCTTGCCGAAAAGCTTGGCATCAGCCGTAATGCCGTCTACAAACATATCCGGGAATTGCGGAGGGACGGCTATAATATCTGCGGTTGTACGAACCGCGGGTATGCACTCTCGGTCTTAAATGATGTGCTCTCCCCACAGGAGCTTGCCCGGTTTTATCCGATAGAGCGTGAAAAATTGCGCATTTTCTCATCTCTGCCCTCGACCAACACCGCTGCAAAGGAGATGGCAGACTGTGGCGCCCCTTCAGGGACGCTCTGCATCGCGGAAACACAAACCGGTGGCCGCGGACGCTTGGGGAGAACCTTCTTTTCGCCCAGAAATTCCGGCATCTATATGAGCCTGATTTTGCGGCCGAAACTCTGCCCTGCGGATGCCCTGTTGCTGACAACCCTCGCCGCCGTGGCCGTTTCGGAAACAGTAGAGGAACTCACCGGTCAGCCTGCGCAAATCAAATGGGTAAATGATGTATTCTTCCGTGGCAAAAAAATATGCGGCATTCTGACCGAAGCTTCCTTTGATATAGAATCCGGCGCGCTGGACTATGCCATTTTAGGAATCGGACTGAATGTCTATGCACCGAAGGGGGATTTTCCACCGGCGCTAAATTCGATTGCCGGCTCCCTTTTAGATACCCCCTTGCCTCACGCCCGTTGTCGCATCATTTCCGGCATTTTGAAGCGGTTTTACTATTATTATGACCGCATAGAGGAGAAGGCCTTTTTAGAGCCATACCGAAAAAGGATGTTTTTAACAGGTCAACTTGTCGAGGTGCACCGCGGTGCCGAAAGCTTCCCGGCGCGCATCCTTTCCGTGCGAGATGATTTTGCGCTTACGATTCAGCATCCGGACGGAAAAAAAGAGGTGCTTTCCTCCGGCGAGGTAAGTCTCCGTTTCCAGTAGTGGAATTTTGGATAGCCGTCCTACGCTTTTTAAAAATTTCATGCACATCCAGAGGTGAGGCAATATGAAACACATAAAACAACAGATTCTTTGCGGCCTTTTTGCAGCTTTAATGGCCTGCGGTGCCCTCATCCGCATTCCCGGCCCTTTTGTTCCGCTGACACTGCAATCCTTTTTTGTCTTTTTATCAGGGCTGCTCCTTCCTCCAAAAGCCGCGCTTTTTTCCATGTTCTTTTATATGCTCCTCGGCCTTTTGGGCCTGCCTGTTTTTGCCGGCGCTGGCGGCATCGGCTATGTACTGCAGCCAAGCTTTGGTTTTATCCCCGGCTTCGCGCTGGCCGCCTTTCTTATCGCACTTTCCCGTACGCATTCGAAAAAGCACAGCGTTTCCGGCTATTTTCTCTCCTGTCTTTTAGGCCTTGCCGCCTTATATGCTATGGGCTTTTTGCACATTCTTCTGCTTTTTTCTTTTTTACACACGCTAGATGTTTCCAAAATTTTCTTCGCGTGTCTCCTACTGCCCCTTCCGGGGGACCTTCTTTGTGCGTATATTGCAGCTTTGTGTGCAAAACGCCTTCCAGCTTATAGAACAAAATAAATTTTTTCAAAAAATACTTGACAATTTTTAGGATGCGTGTTATACTCTGATTAAGGTCAAAGTTAGTCAAAGTCAAAAAGAGGTGATTCCGAAATGGGTATAACCGATATCATTGAACAGTTCCTACAGGAAAAAATGCAGAATACGGATGGTACGCTGGAAATTCAGCGTAAAACAATTGCGGATCGATTCGGCTGCGTTCCATCACAAATTAACTATGTCATTCAAACGCGCTTTACAAGTGAGCGCGGCTATATTGTGGAAAGCCGCAGAGGTGGCGGCGGCTATCTGCGTATTCGCCGTGTCGCGGCACCGGAGTCGTCGGGCTATATGATGCACATCATTAACAGCATCGGTGAAGATATTAGTTTTCAAACCGCAACGGTTTTTATTAAAAATCTTGTGGATAATGAACAAATTACACTTCGGGAGGGCAAAATGATTCTGGCAGCGCTGCAAGACAAGATGCTGCCCCTTCCCCTTCCGCTTCGCGACCAGCTGCGCGCAGCGCTTATGAAAAATATGCTGCTAAGTATTATGGTGTAAAGGAGTGTTTACTATGCTATGTGAAAAATGCGGTGTCAATCTTGCCAACCTACATCTTACACAGACGATAAATGGAAAGAAATCTGAAATTCATGTTTGCAAAAACTGTGCAGAGCAAATGGGGTATCTTGGGGTGGATAATATTTTCAGTACGGACTTTTTTAACCTCTTGACGCCGAACATCGCAGGCCATGCCCGGTGTCCGGGATGCGGCGAAACCTACGAAGAATACAAAGCCACAAAGCGCATCGGCTGTGCGGCGTGCTACACACACTTTGCAAGTTTCCTGGAACCAGTTCTTAAGAAAGTGCACGGAAGCGCCGTGCACACCGGAAAGCTTCCCCGGAAAGTAAGTGGAAAGCTTCTCAGGAAACGCACGCTCGAGCATCTCCGCCGGCAACTGCAAGAAGCCATTCTAAGTGAAAATTTTGAAAAAGCGGCACAACTTCGTGACCAGATTCGTGAAGAAGAAGGAGGCGACGGAAAATGAGCTGGTATCAGACCTGCGGTCCAAAAAACGATATCATTATCAGCACACGCGTGCGGCTGGCAAGAAACATAAACGGCTATCCCTTCGCCGCAAAGCTTTCCCCAGATGATGCGGAAAAAATTATTACGCTTGTCTGGGATGCCCTCGCGCCCATTTCCAAGGATTTTACCTTATATAAAATCCACAAGCTTTCCCCTATCCGTCAGCAGATGCTGATTGAAAAGCATCTTATCAGCCCAAGCCTTACAGGCACTTTCCCGCGCGCGGCCATCGTAAACCGGGACGAAACGATTTCCATTATGGTAAACGAAGAGGACCATATCCGTATCCAGTGCCTCGCCCCCGGCTTTGCGCCCGATGCCGCCTGGGAAACGGCAGGAAGAATTGACGATTTAATCGGGGAAAGCATCGACTATGCGTTCCACGAAAAATTTGGATATCTTACGAGTTGTCCGACTAATACGGGCACCGGGCTTCGCATTTCTGCCATGGTGCATCTCCCTGTTATCGCCGTATCCGGCCGTATTTCCGGCCTTTTATCCCAAGCGGCAAAATCCGGCATGACCGTTCGCGGTCTGTACGGCGAGGGAAGCGACGCGCAAGGGAATTTCTACCAGATTTCCAATCAGGTTACACTGGGCTTTACAGAAGAAGAGTTGATTGAGCGCTTTAATAAAGTTGTTTCGTCTGTATGCGAAGTGGAATACACGCTCCGACAGGAAATCCAGAAAAACATTCCCGCAAAGCTTACGGATCGCATTATGCGAAGCTATGGCATCATGCAATATTCTCACATGATGTCCGGTAAGGAAATGCTGAATCTTTTAAGTGATGTCAGACTTGGCATCTATTTGGGTATACTAAAACCGATTCCCTTTGAAAAGCTGACCGCGCTTATGGTCATCACCATGCCGGCCAACATCTCCGGTTCCTCGTCGCTGGCCGCAGAGGAGCGGGATATAAAACGAGCAAAAATCATCCGCGAAACGATGAAAGGAGTGGATTCTTATGATGAATAATTTTAGCGAACGCTTTACCTCAAAAGCAAAAGCCGCCATTGCCCACGCACAGGAAGCGGCGAGTGAGCTGGGACATAATTATGTAGGGAGCGAGCACCTTCTTATCGGGCTTCTCCGTACACAAAGCGGTGTTGCCGCGACAGCGCTGGCAGAAGCAGGTGTTACGGAGGAGACCTTTGTGCAAAGTCTCTCTGCGCTCATGGATACCTATCCCGGGAAACCGGTGCAATTTATGGGTTTTACACCGCGCACGAAGAAAATTTTGGAATATAGCTATGCCGAATCTGCGAGGCAGGGTGAGCAATATATCGGCACCGAGCATATCTTGATGGCCATTTTGCGCGAAGGCAGTAATGTGGCGCTGACGATTTTGTCCAGTCTCGGTGTCCAGCCGGGTGCGCTATACGCTGCACTTACAAAGTCCGATAGCGCAGCGACGGCACCGGCCGGCGGCAGTCGGGAAAAAGGGCCTGCAGAAAAAATGACGAAGAGCGGAAACACGCCAACCCTCAACCAGTTCGGGCGCGACCTTACGCAGCTTGCACGCGAAGGAAAATTTGACCCGGTTATTGGCCGAGATAAGGAAATTGAGCGCGTTGTACAGATTCTTTCCCGTCGCACCAAAAATAATCCCTGTCTCATCGGCGAGCCAGGTGTTGGAAAAACGGCTGTTTGCGAGGGACTCGCGCAAAGAATTGTAGCAGGAAACATTCCGGAAATCTTAAAAAACAAGCGCGTTTTTACGCTGGATTTGTCGTCGATGATTGCAGGCGCAAAATATAGAGGCGAATTTGAAGAACGGCTCAAAAAGGCGATGGAGGAAATCCAGCGTGCCGGTAATGTCATTTTGTTTGTCGACGAAATGCACACCTTAATTGGCGCCGGCGCGGCAGAGGGCGCGATTGATGCGTCCAATATTTTAAAGCCCTCGCTTTCCCGCGGGGAACTCCAGATGATTGGGGCAACCACGCTAAATGAATACCGCAAATATGTAGAAAAGGACGCGGCACTCGAGCGGCGCTTTCAGCCCGTCACGGTCGGCGAGCCGACCGTCGAGGAAGCAGTACAAATTTTAAAGGGTATTCGTGATAAATATGAAGCGCATCATGGCGTCACCATTACCGATGAGGCGCTCACGGCTGCCGTAAAGCTTTCTGCGCGGTATATTACAGACCGCTTTCTGCCGGACAAAGCGATTGATCTTATGGACGAAGCAGCTTCCCGCACACGGCTCCAAACGCTGACGGCGCCGCAAAGCCTGAAAGACCTTGAGAATCAGCTTGCATCCATCCGAAGCGAGAAGGAAGAGGCTATTAAAAATCAGGAATTTGAAAAAGCGGCTTCCTTGCGTGACAAGGAGAATGAAATCGATAAAGCCCTCAAGACCGAGCGGGAAAGCTGGAAAACCTCGAATGCGATTAAAACCGATACCGTTTCCGAGGAAGAAATTGCCAAAATTGTCTCGGACTGGACGGGAATCCCTGTCATCCGCCTTGCTGAAGAGGAAGGGGAGCGACTTAAAAATATGGAAGAAATTCTGCATCGGCGTGTTGTGGGACAAACGGAAGCCGTATCCGCCGCCGCCCGTGCCATTCGCCGAGGACGCGTGGGGCTCAAAGATCCCAAGCGCCCCATTGGCTCCTTCATTTTCCTGGGGCCCACAGGTGTCGGCAAAACTGAACTTTCCAAGGCGATTGCTGAATCCCTCTTCGGCGATGAAGACGCCATGATTCGTGTCGATATGTCTGAATATATGGAGAAACACGCTGTTTCCCGCCTTGTTGGCTCCCCTCCGGGATATGTGGGCTATGATGAGGGCGGTCAACTGACCGAGAAAGTACGCCGCAAGCCGTATTCTGTCATTTTGTTTGACGAAATTGAAAAAGCGCATCCGGATGTATTCAATATCCTTTTGCAAATTCTGGAAGATGGTATTCTGACGGACGCACAGGGCCGACGCGTTGATTTCCGCAATACCATTCTCATCATGACCTCCAATGTCGGTGCTCGCCAGATTACGGAACAGAAAAAGCTGGGCTTCGGCACGAGTGAAGAGCAGGCGAAGGCGAATTATGAGGATATCCGTTCGAATGTTATGGGCGAACTGCGGCGAGCATTCCGTCCCGAATTTTTAAACCGAATCGACGATATCATCGTTTTTCACCCGCTCGTGGAGGAAGATATCCAAAAAATTGCTTCAATGATGCTGGCAACCTTATCGGCACGCCTTTTGCAAAATGAAATTAACGCCACCTTCACCGATGCTACGGTCAAGGCACTTGCAAAAGAGGGATTCGACCCCGTATATGGGGCAAGACCGCTTCGCCGTGCTATACAGTCCAAATTAGAGGATTTGTTTGCCGAGGAAATGCTCGATGGGAAAATCGCATCCGGGGATAGCGTTGTTGTCGATTATAAGGATGGCCGATTTGTCATTGAAAAGGCATAAATCAAGCGTAAATAAAGAGCCTTGTAAAAACTGCATTACAGTTTTTACAAGGCTCTCTTTGTTTATCTGTCTTTTCGGCTTTCCACGACTAAAATTGTACCCTCGTGCACCGAGATTTCAGCCACATCGTCCACAATTTCATTGCTGATGCCGAGCGTGTCTCCCGCGCGAAACTTCTTGTTTTCGGCGGGATACTTTACGCCACGAACAGAAACGATTGCATCACCCGAAACCGGAAGAAGCGAAAGATAAAAACTTTCTCGCTTCAAAATCCGTGCCGTCTTCTCCACAAGCTGCACGCGGGTATCTGCGCTTTCCAAAACGGCATACACATCCCGCGCCGCCGCCCAGCTTAAAAGACCGATGTTGCCCAAAAAATGGTCCACGCGTCCGCCCATTGCGCCGAGTATCCACAAACATTTGTACCCTTTTTCTATTGCCACCGTCATCGCAAGCTGCAAATCCGTTTCATCCTTTTCTGCCGGAAATTGCAAAACCTTAAGATGCTCCGGCCGCTTGCCCGAAAAACTATCGAAATCTCCAAGGAGTATATGCGGCGTAAGGCCAAGCCTTTCTGCATGCCGATAGCCCCCGTCCGCACAAATCACAAAATCTGTCGGCTCTGCCTTAAAAAAGGCGTAGGACTCCATCGGCCCTGCGGCCAGAATAACCGCACGCGCCGTATGTTTCGGTGTCATCTGCCCGGGAATGCCTTTTCACGAAGCTCCCGGATTGCATCTGCCGGATTTTCTGCATAATAGACAGCCGCCCCGGCTACGATTACATTCGCGCCGGCTTCCGTTACCTCGTAGATATTCTGCAAACCAATACCGCCATCAATCTGAATGTCGGTATCCGGTGCCATCGCGCGAATTTCACGGACCTTGCCCAGCACTTCCGGCAAGAATTTTTGGCCGGTAAAGCCCGGGTTTACGCTCATAACCAGAATCATATCCGCCAGATGTGCCACCTCGCGAATCGACGAAGCAGGGGTTCCCGGATTCAGCGCAAGGCCGACCTTAAGGCCGCAATTTCGAATCTGCTGCAACGCGCGGTGGATATGCTTTGTTGCTTCCACATGGACCGTAATAATATCAGCACCTGCCTTTTGAAACGCTTCAATATACTGCTGCGGTTCTTCCACCATCAGGTGACAGTCCATAACAAGGTTTGTGCATTCGCGAAGCGCCGCAACCATGCCCATACCAAACGAGAGGTTCGGCACATAGTGGCCATCCATCACATCTACATGAAGGTAATCGGCGCCTGCCGCCTCCACAAGCTTGGTTTGCTCCCGCAGCGCACCGAAATCGGCCGCCAGAATTGAAGGTGCAATTTTAATCATGTTCATTCATCCTTTCCTGTTTTCCAGAATTTATTTTCTCTAAGCTTATCGTAAAAATAGCGATAGCTTTGATAGCGTTTTTCGTGAATCTGCCCCGCCTCTACCGCCGACTTAATCGCGCAGCCAGGCTCGTTTATGTGTACACAGCCGGAAAAGCGGCAAGGCGACCCAATGGCCGCAAATTCAGAGTAAAGTGCTGCAAGATCCCCTGCCAGAATATTCGGCAGTTCCACCCGGCTAAACCCCGGTGTGTCGAGTACATATCCGCCGCAACGAAGCGGGAACAACTCCACATGTCTTGTTGTGTGCTTTCCTCTTGCCAATTTTTCGCTGACCGCCCCTGTTTTTAGCCCTAGATTCTCCTCAATCCGGTTTAAAAGGCTGGATTTCCCTACGCCGGAATTACCCGCGAATGCCGTAACCTTTCCGGCAAGATGTGTGCGGAGCTTTTCGATTCCCTCGCCCATCTTTGCGCTGACCGTCACGGCCGTATATCCCGCCTTTTGGTATACGGCACAAAAGTCCGCACAGTCTTTTTCTGTGCATAAATCCGACTTGTTGATGCAAAGCATCGCTTCGATGCCGGCCGCTTTTGCTGAAAGCAAAAAGGCATCAATCATATACATATCGACGCAAGGAGAACGAAGGGTTGCAACCACCACAATTAAATCCACATTTGCAACCGGCGGCCGAATGAGTTCATTTTTTCTTGGCAAAATGGAAATGACAGAATCCTTTTCCTTGGAAATCTCTACAAAATCGCCCACTCTTGGTAAAATATGCTCTTTTCTAAACCGTCCACAGGCGCGCGTTTCATATACGGCGCCGTCCGGTGTGCTTACATAATAAAATCCGCCAATACCTTTCGTTATAATCCCTTGCGTTGCACTCTCTCCTCTCATTCGTCCTATTCGAAGGTGACCGGAACATTTTCCTTATACACCTCGTCATCCAAATAAATATTCACAGCGCCACTTCCGACTGTATCTGTAAGGTTGATTGTAATCGGGGAAAGCGCCGTCTCAAATGTGCCATCAAAAAGCGTTTTTGTCCCCTTCAGTACCTTTATGGACACGCTCTCCTTTTCTTTGGGAAGCTCCAGACGCAAAGTATGCACCCCCATGGGCGCCGCATCGCTGCCTCGGCTTATAACAATATCAATCGCCGTTCCGGAAGAAACCATGCTGCCTTCCGCTGCCGATTGGCGGATAATAACACCTTTTTCCTTCGTGCTCGGCTCTTCAGAAATATTTCCAATTGTCAGGTCATGGCGCTTTAAAATTTCACGGGCCACTTCTTCTGTTTTTCCCAAAAGGCCCGGTGCGGCCACCGTGATATCACTCTTACCGCGGCTGACATATAATACAACCGTATCCCCTGTGCGAAGCGCGTAGCCGGCATTGGGGTTCGTTCTTATCACATCGCCTGCATCCACCTCGTCGGCATATTCCTCTATAATTTGCGGCATGAGCCCCAAATCCTTCAGCGCTCGTTCCGCCTTTCGATAATCCTCACCCGTATAATCCACAAGCTCTATTTTCTGGGCACCGCGGCTAATTGTTACGAGCACCGTATCGCCCACCCGGATTTTTGTCCCCTCCACCATTTCCTGTTCCATAATGTAGCCCTCGGGAATGGTGCTGCTGTATCCGCTTCCCTTCTCTTCAATTTGGATGTCCTTATACCGTTCCCTTGCATCCTCTACCGACATATTTAAAAGCGAAGGCATTTCAATTTCCTTGCCTTTCTTTGCCGAAGGAAACATAAGCCGCGCGGTGACGACGCCTAAAATGGAGATAATTAGCACTGCCGTGGCAATCGCGGCCACAATTGCAACCGTATCTTCCTTTTTTCCTACCCTTACTTTCTCTGGCTTTTTCGCGTGTTGTGCCGCTTCTTTATTCCCCAAAAGCGGCAATTTTCTTGTCGAGAAAACATCCGTGTGTGTCTTTTTCTTATTGGTTACAAAAAGCTGCTGGAAATCCGCCAAAAGTGCAGAAACTGAAGCATACCGCTCCTGCACATCCTTTGCCAGCGCCTTTAAAATAATCGCTTCCATTTCCGGTGAAATCTGTGCGTTTTTGCGGGTAGGCGGATATGGTTCCTCCTGCAAATGCTTCATGGCAACTGCCACCGGCGTTTCGCCGTTAAAGGGTAAAACGCCCGTAAACATTTCATACATCACAACGCCTAGGGAATAAATATCGCTCCTCTCATCCGTAAAGCCGCCGCGTGCCTGCTCGGGAGAGGCATAATGCACAGAGCCAATCGCCGTACTGCCGCTCGCCACCGTAGTGGACGCGCTGACCGCGCGTGCAAGGCCAAAATCCGTTACCTTCAGGACGCCTTCATTCGTAATCAGAATATTATGGGGCTTTATATCCCGATGAATAATCCCCTTTGAATGTGCATGTTCCAGTGCAGATGCAATCTGTCCGGTAAAATCCACCGCCTCGTTAATGGAAAGCGTTTCTTTTCGCTGCATATACTCCTTCAGCGTAATTCCTTCAATGCACTCCATGACAATATAGTTAAGCTTTCCATGCCGGCCTACATCATAAACGGACACAACATTCGGATGCGAAAGACTGGCTGCCGCCTGCGCCTCAATTGTGAAGCGCTTTAAAAATTCCTCGTCCTCCTGAAACTCCGGTCGCAGCACCTTAACGGCAACCATTCGGTTTAAAAGCCGGCATCTTGCTTTATACACAATCGCCATGCCGCCGGCGCCGATATTTTCTAAAAGTTCATAGCGGTTACTAAGTACTGACCCTACCATTTACGCTTCCTCCTTTGCAATCTTTTGCATCAAAATCGCCGTGATATTGTCTTTGCCGCCCTTTTCATTTGCTCTAGAAATCAAATGCTCCACAATCGTCTCCCCGTCTTCCTCCTCCAGCAGTATGCTTTGCATTTCGTCTTTGGAAAGCATATTGGAAAGACCGTCTGAGCACATCAAAATCATATCGCCTATCACAAAATCTGTTGTTAAGAAATCCGCTTCCACCGTCTGGTTCGTTCCCACAGCGCGCGTAATGACATTTTTCTTTGGGTGCCCCAAAGCTTCCGCTTCGGTGATGAGCCCTCTTTCCACCATTTCCGCCACAAGAGAATGGTCACGCGTTAATTGACAAAGCGTTTTATCACGCAGAAGATAGACGCGGCTATCTCCCACATGGGCTATGTATACCGTATCAAAATCCACCATGCAGACATCTGCCGTTGTGCCCATGCCGGAAAGCTTCGGGCTTGTCACGGCGCGGGTGTATACAATTTTATTTGCATACGACAAAGCACCCTTTAAAACGCGCTTTGCCTTTTGCGCATCGTAGTCTAACGCACTTTGAAGGCGCACATAGTTTTCAATGCTCGCGGCCGCTGCTCGGCTCGCCACATCGCCGCTATTGTGTCCGCCCATACCGTCGCAAAGCACAAAAAGCTGCGGCTTTTCTTCGGACACAATAAAATAATCCTGATTCATTTCCCTTTTTTTCCCGACATCGGTTTTTGCTGCGTATACAATCATGTGTTTTCCCCTTTTTTCGCTCTGCGAAGCTGCCCGCAGGCCGCGTCAATATCCGCGCCCATTTTCCGGCGCACCGTTGCCGCCACGCCTGCTTTTTCCAGCACGGTACAGAACATGTCTGCCGTTTCCCGGCTACTCCGTTTAAAGTCCCGTTCGCGGACAGGGTTTACCGGAATGAGATTTACATGGAATCCCTGCCGTTTTCGAAGCCTTCCACAAAGCTCCTCGGCCGCCTCGCGGCTATCGTTAAGGCCCGCAATCAGCGCATATTCTATTGTTACGCGTCTGTGTGTTTTTTCATAGTAATCTTCCGCCGCATCCAGAAGCGTTTCCATATCCACATGCTTTGCAATCGGCATAATCTGCCGGCGAATTTCATCGTTCGGTGCATGCAGGGAAACGGCAAGATTAATTGGCAGTTTTTCGTCCGCCAGGCGTGCAATGCCCGGAATGAGGCCGCAAGTCGAAAGCGTAATATGGCGGAGACTGATGCCGAGTCCTTTTTCATCGCCAGCGTTTCGGATAAATCGGAGCACATTATCATAATTATCGAGCGGCTCGCCGCTTCCCATAATCACAATGTGAGAAATCCGCTCGCCAATATCCAGCTGGCTTTTTAAAACCTGACCAATCATTTCGCCCGCAGTAAGATTGCGCTCCAATCCGTCAATGGTAGAGGCGCAAAAAGCACAGCCCATTCTACAGCCCACCTGCGAGGAAACGCAAATCGTACGCCCGTGATGATAAGGCATCACCACGCTTTCAATCCCGCTTCCGTCCTCCATGCGAAACAGATACTTCACTGTTTTATCAATCTTCGAAACAAGACGCACATCAATTTCCGGAAGCCCCACATGAAATTCTGCCTTCAGCCGCTCTCGAAGTGCCTTTGGGACATTGGTCATCGCGTCCGGAAGCACACCCGCATAAAGCCAGCCATAAATCTGCTGGGCACGAAACCGGGGGACATCCTTCAGATATGCCGTAAGCTCAGGCAAGGTAAAATCGTAAATATTCAAGGCTTATCTCTTTCTCAGCTTCGCAAAAAAGAAGCCGTCTGTATTCTCTATATGCGGAAAAAGCTGCCGCATTTCACCCACCAGACTAAATTCCGGGTGGAGGGCTAAAAACGCTTCGACAATCCGCTCATTTTCTTCTTTATGTATGGTACAGGTGCAGTAAAGCATCTCGCCGCCCTTCCGTACATGGTAGGAGGCCGCCTCTAAAATGGCGCTCTGTTCGATGGTAAGGCTTTCAATATCTTTCGGGCTTCGGTGCCATTTGATATCCGGCTTTTTTCGCAAAATGCCGAGCCCTGAGCAAGGCACATCCACCATCACCTTATCAAAATAGCCGAGATGCTCTTCATCTAATTTCTTTGCATCGTGGCACGCGGCCCTGATAATAGAAATACCAAGCCGCGCGGCGTTTTTTAAAATCAGCTCGACTTTATGTGCATGTAAATCCCAGGCGATGATTTCGCCCTCGTTTTCCATGAGCTCCGCCATATGTGTCGTTTTGCCGCCCGGTGCGGCGCAAACATCGAGCACCCGCTCGCCGGGCTGGGGAGAAAGCGCCAGACTTGCCATTTGTGCCCCAGCATCCTGCACCGAAAGCCATCCGTCTTTAAACATATCGGTTTCCGCAATATTGCTTGGCTCCTCGATATAAAGTCCCATCGGTGTTTCGGCGTTTTTTGATTTACATAAAAGCGCAACTGCTTCGCGGGAGGACCGGAGTGGGTTTACCCGCACCGAAAGCGGCGGCACCATATTACTCGCCTCTAAAAGCTTTTCGCACAAAGTGGCGCCATACTGCTGCATCCAGCTATCAACAATCCAATCTGGAAACGAATAGGTTACCCCCAACCGCTCTCGCAGCTTTTGGGGATACACATATCCGCTCCGCAGAAGATTCCGCAGTACTCCATTTACATAGGAGGAAGCGGAAAAAGCGTGGCGCTTTGCCATATTGACCGCTTCATTCACGGCGGCACGCTCTGGGATTCTGTCCATAAAGCGCATCTGATAAATCGCCATACGCAATATGTCGCGAATCGCCGGCGTGAGACTTTCAATCGGCCGCGCAGAATAAGTGCGAAGCTGGTAATCAATAAAGCGAAGGTGCTGCACCGTTCCATAGACGATGCCGGTTGCGAGCGCTTTATCACGCCGCGGAAGTTTGGAAGCGGCAAGACCGGCTTTTACGGCCAGATCCGCATACGCACCTTCTTCTGTAATTTCCTTCAGAATTTTTAGGGCCAATTCTCTGGGCATCAGTCTCTCCTTCTTCCGCTGATTGTCAGAAGCCGCAAAAGCTGCAGTACGGCGCTCGCTGCCGCTGCCACATAAGTCAGCGCTGCTGCCGAAAGCACCTTTTTTGCACCCTTCGTTTCTTCTGCATCCAAAAAGCCGAACGACTCTACCGCGGCAAGTGCTCTGCGGCTTGCGTTCAGTTCCACAGGCAGCGTAATCAGCTGGAAGGCCACCACGGCCGTATATAGCAGAATCCCAACCGGAATCAGGACAGAAAAGGCAGAAAAGAAGATTCCCAGAAAAATCAGCGGGAACGCAAGCGTGGAAGCAATTTGTGCCGCCGGCAATATCGTGTTCCGAAGCCGGATTGGAAAATAGCCGTGACTATGCTGCACCGCGTGTCCTGCCTCATGCGCTGCAATGCCAATTGCGGCAATGGAGGTGCTGTCATACACCCCATCAGAAAGACGGACAACATTCGTCCTCGGGTCATAGTGGTCGGAAAGTGTTCCGCTTGTTTTCGTCACACGAACAGCATTCAGCCCGTTTTCCTGCAGAATCATCCGTGCGGCCTCCGCTCCGGTGATGCCGCGGTGACTCGAAACCTCTGAAAATTTTTGAAAAGTGCTTTGCACCCGCATCTGGGCATAGAGTGCCAGCAAAATTGCGGGTAAAAGTATAATATATGTGGGGTCATAATAGAACATGATTTCCTCCTAACATGGTGCCGGTCTCAATTGGATTCCCGGCTAAGAGTGCAGCAGCAGGCATTTTCTTTTTCCCGGCCAGCTGCAACTCTAAAATAGAAACAGCGCCATCGCCAGTGGCCACAATCAGCTTTCCGCGGCTTATGAGCACCTCACCCGGCGCGCCTTTCCCTTCTGCCGCGGCGGCCTTGGTAATTTTCAGCAATTGTCCATCCTTATAGGTATATGCGCCCGGCCACGGATACAGGCCCCGGATTTGGTTTAAAATCGTTTTCGTCGACGCATCCCAGCGGATTTCGCCGAGTTCTTTTGTAAGTAAGGGTGCATAGGTTGACGCCGCATCGTCCTGCTTTTCCCGCACCGCTTCGCCGCGTTCAATTTTTGAAAGTGTTTCCACCGCCAGCGCCGCCGCCGACGCCGCAAGCCTATCGTGCAGACTCTCGGCCGTATCGGTTTCCTCGATGGGAACTCGGCTTTTTAAAATCATATCGCCCGTATCAAGGCCTTTCTCCATATACATCGCGGTAACGCCCGTTTCCGTTTCCCCATTTAAAATACTCCACTGAATCGGCGCAGCTCCTCTGTATTTCGGAAGCAGTGAAGCATGCATATTCACGCAGCCGTATTTCGGGAATTTGAGCACATATTCGGGAAGGAGCTTGCCGTAGGCCACCACTACCACAATGTCCGGCATCGTTTTTTCTAAATAGTCCAGAATTGCGCCATTTTTAAGCGTTTGGGGCTGCTCGACCGCAAGGCCGCGCTCCATAGCCGCTTTTTTTACTGGTGTTGCTTCCAGGTGCATGCCTCTGTTTTTTGGCTTATCCGGCTGTGAAATCACGCCGACAATCTCATGCCCTGCCGCATAGATACCCTCTAAAACTGTTGCGGCAAAAGAAGGCGTTCCCATATATAAAACACGCATACTGTACCTCGCTATTCCTGATTCCGTTTTTCCAGTTCTTCGGCCTTATCCACAAACAATACGCCGTCAAGATGGTCCAGTTCATGGCAAATGGCTCTTGCAAAAAAGTCTTCTGCCACAAGGACAAATTCCTCGCCCTTTCGGTTTTGTGCCTTCACCGTTACCTTCTGCGGTCTTGTGACAGTTCCCACATATTCCGGCACACTGAGGCACCCTTCCATATCCGTCTGCTCACCCGAAACTTCTATAAATTCCGGATTAATAAGCTCCACGAGACCCTCGCCGACATCAATGACAACCACACGGCGTAAAACGCCAACCTGCGGAGCCGCCAGCCCAACGCCCTGGCTCGCATACATCGTTTCCGCCATATCCTCTAGTAGTTCTATAATTCTATCATTAATGTCTCCGACGGCCTTTGATTTTTTCCGAAGTAAATCATCACCGATAAACCGAATGTTTCTGCTAGACATAGTGTATCCTTCCTTATCCTTATATATCCTTAGAAAGACATGGGATTGACATCCACAATCACGGAAAGCCTTTTTTCTTCTGCTATGGCCGCACGAAGCGCTTCGGCCAGTTCCTTATGGAGTTTGCATTTCATCCACACATGCCATCTGTAGGTGTTTTTGATTTTGTTTATGCCACACGGCGCCGCCCGGAAAAGCTGCACACCGCCTGCCGTTTTGGCAATCCTTTTATGGAGTGCTTCGGCACCTTTCCGCACCGCATTCTCCTCGCCGCCACAAATAATTATATTAATTATATCACAAAAAGGCGGATAATTCAAAGCTTTTCTGATAATTATTTCTTCCCCATAAAACGCCGCATAGTCCTGTCTCGCCGCGGCTACAATCACAGGGTTTTCCGGAGTATGCGTCTGGATAAAGGCACGCCCCGCCTTCTCGCCCCGTCCGGCTCTGCCTAACACCTGCGTTATGAGGTTGAAAGTGCGCTCGGCTGCCCGGTATTCGCCCATATGCAGCATCTGATCGGCATTTAAAACGCCCACAAGTGTTACATTTGGAAAATCCAATCCTTTAGCAATCATCTGGGTTCCTAAAAGAATATCTATATTTTCATCCCGAAACCTTCCAAGCATTTTCTCATGCGCTTCTTTTTTGCGTGTCGTATCGACATCCATGCGGATCATGGAAGCCGCCGGCAGCATCCGCTCCACCTCAGCTTCAATTTTCTGGGTACCGGTACCATGGCCGCTGATGTGCGGCCGCCGACAGGACGGACAGAGCGTAGAAACTTTTTTGCGATATCCGCAGTAATGGCAGTTCAGCGTTTCGCTGAAGCTATGATAGGTAAGCGAAATACTGCAATGCGGACAAGTCTCCACATAACCGCAGCTCCTGCAGGATACAAAGGTGGAATGTCCTCTGCGGTTTAAAAATAAAATACTTTGTTCTTTTTTTTCTATATTTTCAGAAAGTGCCGCGTAAAGCGGTGCGCTGACAGGCGAAAAATTTCCCTTCTCCATTTCCTCGTGCATGTCCACAATCGTCGTTTTCGCTAGGGGTGCGTTCTGATAGCGTTTCGTAAGTTTCAAGAGTGCATATACACCGTTTTCCGCGCGGTAATAACTTTCTACCGATGGCGTTGCCGATGCTAAAAGCACCTTTGCACCTTCCGTAACCCCGCGACACATCGCCACTTCACGGGCATGGTAGCGCACACCGGTTTCCGACTTATAGGTGTCCTCATGCTCCTCATCCACGACAATGAGACCCAGATGCCGGCATGGCGCGAACACAGCGCTCCTGGCGCCCACAACCACCTTTGCTTCCCCTTTTGCGATGCGAAGCCATTCGTCATGCCGTTCTCCCAGAGAGAGACCACTATGCAAAACAGCCGTTTTCTTCCCGAAACGGCTTAAAAAGCGGCCAACCATCTGGTGTGTTAAGGCAATTTCGGGCACCAAAACAATTGCGCTCTCTCCGCGGGAAAGCACAGCTTCAATCGCCGCAAGATATACCTCTGTTTTTCCACTGCCCGTAATACCATGCAGTAAAATTGGCTGAAAAGGCGCTTTCGGATGTGTTTCAATTGCCGCCGCCACTTCTGCTTGCTCCTGATTTAATACGGAAGGTGCGGTTTCGGCTGCCGTCTTTTTCGGCTCGCGCAGCACCTCAATCTCTTCCGCCTCGAGTATGCCGTTTTTAATGAGCGTTCTGACGGTTGCGGTACTACAGGCTGCAAACAGGCAGAGGTCTCGCACAGAAAGGCACGCACACTCCCGCATCACACGAACGGCGCGTTCTCCTGCCTGGGAAAGCTTTTTCGTTGGTTCTGCCAATAGCCGCAAAATGCGGATTTTTCGCGCACCGACCTTCTTTTCCGTCGTATGCGTAAGAAGAACGGCCTTCTTTTCTAAGAGGCTATTTACTGCCGACCGCGTCTTCTCCCCGCATGCCTCCTTTAAAACATCAAAAGCGCATATCTCACCGTTTTCGGTCAAAATATCCGCTATTTTTGCTTCCATATAGTCCATAGGCACATCACGGCGTACGAGTTGCACCCACTCCGTAAGCTTTGCCGCAGAGCCTGGCGGAAAAAAGAGTTTAATGGCCTCTGCGAAGGTAGAGAAGTACCGATTGCGAATCCAGTAGGCTTCTTTCAGCGTTTCCCGGTCGAAAAGCGGCTGATGGTCTAGCACCTCTGCAATTGCCTTGCTTCCGGGCGCTTCGCCGTCCTCAACTTTAATCACAAAGCCGATTTCATGCCGGTTTCCACCGCCAAAGGGTACGCGCACACGCACACCTGTCTGTACCGAAACCAAAAGCGACTCCGGCACCTGATAGGTAAAAATTTTATCCACCTGTCTTGTGCGACCGTCAATAATCACGCTTGCTACCTTCAAAATATTGCCCCCATCTTTTCTTTTGCTTTTTTAAGGGCTTTAAAGCCTATTCCTCCGTCTCTGCCGCAACGGCCGTTGCCCCATCTTCATCCCGGATATACGCTTCAAGCATTCCGGCTGCCACTTCATCCACTGCGACCGTTACCGGTTTATCCGACTTGGTTTTCACAAGGGGCGTTGTCGTGTCGAGTGCAAGCTCTCTGGCACGCTTTGCAACAATCATCGCTAGCGTATAGCGGCTATCCATGTCCTTCATCAGTTTGCTGATCCCGTGTTTAATCATCATGCTCTTTTCTCTCCTTTTTCCGTCTCTCCGCTTTTGCGGGCTTCTTCTATTTCTATAATCTCTTCCAGCTCCGCGGCTGCCTGCTCCGGTGTGTGATTCACCACCACATAGGTATACCGCTTTGCCATTTCCATTTCCTCTTTTGCCCGGCAAAGGCGTTTTTCGATTGCCGCTTTTGTTTCCGTTTGCCTTCCTATGAGTCTGCGCTCCAGCTCTTCCATGGACGGCGGCGCAATAAAAATAAAAATGCCGGCCGGATACGATTCCATTACCTGCATCGCACCCTGCACCTCAATCTCTAAAACCACATCGATACCTTTTTCGAGCCTCGCCATTACGGCAGCGCGCGGCGTCCCGTACGAATTGCCGCAAAAGCTCGCGCTTTCGAGAAAACCATCGGCTGCTCTTTTTGCATCGAAGTCTTCCTTTTGCAGAAAATAATAATGTACACCATCCACTTCACCCGGGCGCGGTGCGCGCGTCGTAGCGGAAATCGAATAAAACATTTCGGGATGCGCCGGCAAAAACTTTGCCATCACCGTTCCTTTTCCGGCACCAGAGGGCCCGGAAATGACATACAAATTCCCTTTACGCATTTCCTTCCTCCTCAGCATCCTCTATATTCCCCAATCGTCCTGCCGCCGTATCCGGCAAAATGGCAGACAAAACCACATGGCCGCTATCCATAACGAGCACAGCCCTCGTTCTTCTTCCGTATGTAGCATCAATAGCCATGCCTTTTTCCTTTGCCTCCTGCACGATACGCTTAATCGGTGCCGATTCAGGGCTGACAATGGCAATCACGCGTGCGGAGGAAACCACATTTCCAAATCCAATATTAAAAAGCTTCATGCTTTGCTCCTTATTCTACATTCTGTACCTGTTCGCGCAGCTTTTCGATGACTGCCTTGGTATCGATCACAAGCTTGGCAACCGTAAGGTCATTGGATTTGGAACCAATCGTATTGACCTCCCGGTTCATTTCCTGAATCAGAAAATCCATCTTCCGTCCCACAGGCTCTTTTGCCTCCAAAAAAGCGCGCATCTGCAGAATGTGACTATGCAGGCGGATAATCTCTTCGTTTACATTCACTTTATCGGCAAAAACGGCAACCTCGTTTAAAAGCCGCCCTTCGTCGACCGGTACTGCATCTAAAATTTCACGCATCCGCATCTCGAGCCTTGCAGCATATTCAGAAACGATTTTCGGGGTTCTCTCCTCAATTTCATGGGCCAATTTTTCCACGCAGTCCGTGTTTTCCGAAAGGTCCTTATAAAGCGCCTGCCCTTCACGCTCGCGCATGTCGGTAAACGCGTGTGCCGCCTCTTCTGCCGTTTCCTTTATAATTTCCAGCATCATCTCGGCATCTGCCTCGGCTCTTTGCAGCGTGAACACATCCTGAAAGCGCGCCACATCACGAAGCGTTACGGCATCAGGAAGGGCAAGTGCATCGCGGAGCTTTAAAAGCGCCTCATGGTACCCCTTTGCAATTTCAAGGTTTAAGGACACCTCTCCCGCTTCTCCGTTTAAGCCCTCGACCGAGAGAAAGACATCAACCTTCCCGCGGCTTATCTTCTTGCCAATCGCCTTGCGAAGCGTGTCCTCCGCAAAAGCAAAACTTCTGGGGGTTTTTACATTCACATCGCTATATCTATGGTTAACGCTGCGGATTTCAACGGTAAACTTTTTGTCGCACCCAATGCGTTCCGCACTGCCATACCCAGTCATGCTTTTAATCATGTTTCTACCTCACTACAATGTTCAAAAGCTTATTCGGCACGGCAATCACTTTCACAATCTGCTTACCTTCTATAATCGCCTTTGCCACTTCGCTCTCCATCGCTGCCGCTTCAAAATCCGCACGGCTAAGCCCTGCCGGCAGGGACAGTTTTCCGCGGATTTTTCCGTTCTCCTGTACAACGATTTCAACGGTCTCGTCTATCGTTTTGCTCTCATCATATTTCGGCCAAGCCGCATCGTGCAGATAGCCTTCAAAGCCGGCAACCTGCCACATTTCTTCCGTGATATGCGGCGCCGTCGGGTTCAAAAGCAGAAGGAAGGTGCGAAGTTCTGCGCGGGTAATCCGCCCAATTTTATAAATTTCGTTCAGGAGAGACATCAGCGCCGCGATGGCGGTGTTGAATTTCATCTTCTCCGTGTCTTCCGTTACCTTTTTAATCGTCTTATGGATGCTCGCTTCCAATTCTTTAGAATATGTCTCGTCCGAAGAAAGCATCGGCAGAAGATTCCAGACGCGGTCTAAAAATTTGTGACATCCTTTTACGCCGTTTGTGCTCCATGGCGTTGTCTGGTCAAACGCGCCGATGAACATCTCATAGGTACGAAGCGTGTCGGCGCCAAAGTTTTCTACCACTTCATCCGGGTTTACAACATTCCCGCGCGATTTCGACATTTTTTCGCCGTTTTCACCCAGAATCATACCATGCGAGGTACGCTTTGCATACGGCTCCTTCGTTTTCACAACGCCGATATCATACAGGAATTTGTGCCAGAATCTCGAATACAATAAATGGAGTGTTGTATGCTCCATACCGCCATTATACCAGTCTACCGGCAGCCAGTAATCCAGCGCCTCCTGACTTGCGAGTGCATCCGGATTTTTTGGGTCCATATACCGGAGGAAATACCAAGACGAGCCCGCCCACTGGGGCATCGTATCCGTTTCGCGCTGGGCGCTTGCGCCACAAGCCGGACAAGTTGTCTCAATCCAATCGTGTGCCTGACAAAGCGGAGATTCACCCTCCGGCCCCGGTGCAAAGTTTTCAATTTCCGGCAAGGTCAGCGGAAGCTGCTCCTCCGGAACCGGCACCCAGCCACATTTTTCACACCAAACGAGCGGAATCGGCTCTCCCCAATACCGCTGGCGTGAAAAGAGCCAATCGCGAAGCTTGTAATTTACACGCCGCTGGCCAATGCCCTTTTCGGTCAGAAAGTCCATAATTTTTTCCATGGCGTCTTTCACCTCAAGGCCATCCAGCATTCCGGAATTTATCATTTTTCCGCTTTCCACGCTGGTGTATGCCTCTGCCTGTACATCTGCACCGCCGGAGACGACCTCAACAATCGGAAGGCCAAACTTCTTTGCAAACTCCCAATCGCGCGTATCGTGCGCCGGCACGGCCATAATGGCGCCCGTTCCATATGTCATAAGTACATAATCGGAAATCCAGATGGGAATTTCCTTGCCGTTTACGGGGTTTATCGCCCGCACGCCTTCTATGCAAACACCGGTTTTATCTTTATTCAGTTCCGTTCTTTCCAGTTCAGATTTATGGGACGCTTCTTTCCTGTAGGCTTCGATTTCGGCAAAATTCGTAATAGAATCCCGAAGCTCGTCAATATACGGATGCTCAGGCGATAGCACCATATAGGTGGCGCCAAAAAGCGTGTCGGGCCGCGTTGTGAAAACACGGACCTTTTTTTCGCCGCTCGTAAGAACAAAGTCTACCTCAGCGCCTTCGGAACGGCCAATCCAGTTAATTTGCTGGGTTTTGACCTTGTCGATAAAATCCAGCTCTCCAATATCATCGATAAGACGCTGAGCGTACTCCGTAATGCGGAGCATCCATTGGCTCTTTCTCTTCTGGACAACCTCGCCGCCGCAGCGCTCGCATTTTCCGTTTACAACTTCTTCATTGGCAAGACCTACCTTGCAGGAGGTACACCAGTTGATCGGCATCTCCTGCTTATACGCAAGTCCCTTCTTAAAGAGCTGCAAGAAAATCCACTGCGTCCATTTATAATAGGCAGGATCCGTGGTGTTCACCTCACGATCCCAATCAAACGAAAAACCAATACTCTTCAGCTGACGCCGGAAATTGGCAATATTTTTTTCAGTTACAACAGCCGGATGTATCTTGTTCTGAATGGCAAAATTCTCCGTTGGAAGACCGAACGCATCCCACCCCATCGGATACAAAACATTATAGCCGTCCAGCCGGCGCTTTCTTGCCACAATATCCATCGCCGTATACGAGCGCGGATGGCCAACATGGAGCCCGTGTCCTGACGGATACGGGAACTCAACCAGCGCATAAAACTTCGGTTTATCTACGCCGTTTTCTGCACGAAAAGTTTTATTCTCCTCCCAATATGCTTGCCATTTCTTTTCAATTTCTCCAAACTTATACTCCATGTTATTCGTTCCTTTCTATGGATGATTCTTCCAGTGCAAGCGGCACCCGCGGCGCGTCGGCCCATAGCCGCTCGAGTCCGTAAAATTCCCGGATATCCTTTTTGAAAATGTGCACAACCACATTCCCAAAATCGAGCAGTACCCAGCTTCCCTCCCGAAGCCCTTCCGTGCGAAGCAAATCCTCGCCCATTTCGGCCGCTTTATCCCCGAGTGTATCGGCAAGTGCCTGTGCTTGTAGCGCCGAGGTTGCGGAAACAATTACAAAATAATCCGCAATTATCGTAAGCCCGCCAATATCCAGAACCTCGATATCGGCTGCTTTTTTCTCATATAAAGCTTTCGCAAAGCTGATTGCTTTTTCCCTTGCCTCCAAATTTGTTCCCTCCGTTTCTCCATTTAATTTATTATATATCACTTTTTCCGGTTTGTCCACCTTTTTTTCTAAAAAAATCCTTTTTTCCTTTCCTATAAAAATTGTATTGACTTTTTTGTTTTTATATTGTAAAATACTTACAGAGGTGGTAATTTTTGGTAATTAATAAGCGTTTTTTCATTACACTCTTCCTCTTGGCGGGACTTTCAACGCAGCTCTCCATCGGCTACGGGCTTTACCTTGGGGAAAATTTTGTTGGCATTGTGCAAACGCGCGCTATAGCAGAGGCCGTTTTAGATATTCTCCGGGAAGATATACCGCTTCCAACCAAAAGCACGCTATATCCGCGCCTCCTCCCGAAAGGGCGTTTCAGTGCGCCACAAGAACTTTTACAAAACGCCAAAAAGGCCGGCGGACTCGAAACGGAAATCTGTACCGAAACGATTCCGATTCCCTTTCCTATCCAAACGGTAGAATCGTCTGCGCTTCCGCTTGGCGAAACCAAAGTGGAGTCGGAGGGACAAGACGGCGTGAAAACCCTTGTCCGTGCGATTACAAGGCATGAGGGCATCGTCGTCAGGGAAGAGATTCTCTCCGCCACCGTCACCAAAGCTCCCATCCCCAAAACCATGATAAAAGGTACGCTTTCTGTGCCGTCCGGCATTGGAACCGGCTCCTTTTCCTTCCCGCTCGATACCATTTCCGTGTCTTCCCATTTCGGTACGCGCTGGCAGCGCCAGCATGCCGGGATTGATCTCGCCGCAGAAAGCGGCACACCCATTTTAGCGGCAGATGCAGGCACCGTAACATTCAGCGGCGAATGCACGGGCTATGGCAATCTCATCATTTTGGACCATAAAAATGGCTTTTCTTCTTATTATGCCCATTGCAGCGTTCTCTATGCTGCCCAAGGGGCTACGCCGAAAAAGGGGGAGGTGATTGCCGAAGTCGGCAACACCGGCAACAGTACAGGCCCACATCTTCATTTTGAAATCCGGAAGGAAGGTGTTGCGCAAAATCCGCTGGATTTTCTTCCCTTCGGGACATAGAAAAGCGGTGCCCACCTTTTGGAGCATCGCTTTTCCCATGTATTATTTCATTTTTGGTTTAAACAAAAGCGCGGCCAGAAACGAAAATAAAACAGCAGCCGAAACACCGCCCGCAACGGCACGAAGACCGCCGGTCAAAATGCCGATTACCCCGTCTTCCGAAATCGCTTCTATCACGCCCTTACAAAGCGAATAGCCAAATCCCACAATTGGCACCGTCGCCCCCGCACCCGCGAACGCAACAAGCGGCGTATACACGCCAAGAAGGGTAAGAAGTGTACCGATGCAGACGAAGGTTACTAAAATACGCGCCGGTGTAAGCTTTGTTTTATCGATTAAAATCTGGCCAATGGCACAAATCAGTCCGCCCACCCAAAACGCATGCACATATTCCATTTTGTTTCCTCCTTTTTGTTTATTTTTTGAGGAAAATAAAAATATATGCTGGTTTTTCTTGACAAAGCAGCAGAAAACACATATACTATAAAATTGAAAATGATTCTCAAATTCAAAATGAGGTGACTTATGGCATACGCAACAAGGCCAAGGACTTTACTTTATAACTTCTTGAGCGGGCATCCCCATGCGCATATTGCAATGGATGAAATTCTCGACTTCGCCCGGAAAAATTCGATTGGGACGGCGACGGTATATCGCTATGTCGATGCCCTTTGTAAGGAAGGGCGGCTCTGCAAGTACCAAAGTGCGGGGAGTCCCTGTTTTCAATGGCATGAATCGGATTGCGAGCTTTACCATCTTGTCTGCACCACCTGCGGCAAATGCTTTCATGTTTCGTGTCCGGAGCTGAAGGCGATGGACGCGCATATGTTTGAAAAGCATGCCTTCCGGCTGAATCTGCCTGCGACAGTGTTTCAAGGGCGTTGCGCCGCCTGCGCGGAAAAGGAAGGTGCGCGGTGAAAACACGGATTTTACTTGTCCTTTTATGTCTCTCCCTTTGCGGCTGTACGCCCGTATCTCTAGAGGCAGACAATCTTTCCATTGTGACCACGCTGTTTCCGCAGTATGATTTCGCCCGCGAAATCTGCAAAGACCGCGCCAGCATCTCGCTTCTTCTTCCGCCGGGTATGGATAGTCACTCGTATGCCCCCACACCGCAAGATGCTTTAAAAACGGCTGATGCCGACCTTTTTATCTACACCGGTGCCGCTATGGAGCCGTGGAGCGCACAGCTTACGGCAAATACCTCCGGCACAGTACTGGACGCTTCGGTTGGCATTCCGCTTTTAGATGGAGGGCATATCCACGCTTCCTCTGCGCATGGGCACGCTGAGGCCGACACCGTCCCCCACATCTGGACCAATCCCCAAAACGCCATCAAAATGACGGAAAACATCTGTCAGGCCGTGTGTGCGCTTGATCCGGAAAACGCGGCGTTTTACCGGCAGAATGCCGACCTTTATATCGAAAAGCTTTCTGCACTCGATGTCGAAATTGAAAAAACGGTTATGGCAGCACCGCGAAAGAAAATCGTATTCGGCGGCCACTTTGCGATGCGGTATTTTACAAACCGCTATCATCTCTCCTATCTTGCCGCCTTCGATGCGTGCAGCGGCGAGGCAGAACCGTCGCCGGCGGTGCTTTCCGGCATTATCGAGGAGATGAAAAATGAAGGCGTGCCGGCGGTATACTTTGAAGAGCTTTCCACGCCGCGAACGGCTGAACTTATTGCCGAAGAAACCGGCGCGAAAGCGCTTTTGCTTCATTCCTGCCATAATCTCTCCAAAGCCGAGCAGAATGAGACCTATCTCTCCCTTATGTACCAAAATTTAGAAAATTTAAAGATTGGACTTGGATATAAATGATACTTGCATGTGAATCCGTAAGCGTCGCGTATGACGATGTCGCAATAGAGAATGTTTCCTTTTCCGTTTCTAAGGGCGACTTTATCTGCATTGTTGGCGAAAACGGTAGCGGAAAAACTACACTTTTAAAGGCAATGTTAGGCCTGCTCCCCTTAAAAAGCGGTACCATCCGGAAGGCAGAAAACTTACAAATCGGGTATGTGCCGCAGATGCTCTGCGTGCAGCATGATTTTCCGGCTTCGGCCGAGGAAATTGTCCGCACCGGCATCCGTACACGCCGTCCCTTTCTTTCGCGCGCCGATAAAACACGCGTCAGAGAAAGCATGGAGCTTTTAGGCATCTGGGACAAGCGCCGCGAAAGCTTTCACGCGCTTTCCGGCGGCCAGCAGCAGCGCGTGCTTCTGGCGCGGGCGCTAACCGCTTCCCAGGGTGTTCTCTTTTTGGACGAGCCCACCGGCGGGCTTGACCCGCTGGCCATTTCCGACTTCTATGCCCTTCTGAAAAAATTGCACCGCGCCGGCATTACTATTTTAATGGTTTCGCACGATATAGATGCCGCCATGGCGCTTTGCACCAATATTCTTCATCTCGATAAAACCGTGAAATTTTTTGGTGCGCCGGACGGCTATATCTGCAGCGAATGCGGAAAACGCTTTTTAGGAGGGGATACCTTTGCATAATTTTTTCACACTTTTTTCCTATTCCTTCATGCAGCGGGCACTCCTTGTCGGCCTGTTCGTATCGCCGTGTGCCGCACTTTTGGGGGTAACACTCGTTCTTCGCCGCTACTCGATGATTGGTGACGGCCTGTCGCATGTGGGCTTTGGTGCGCTCTCTCTTGCAATGCCGCTGGGACTTGCACCGCTTCCGGTTGCGCTTCCCCTTGTGGTGCTGGCAGCCTTCTGGCTTTTGCGGCTCCGCGAAACGAGCCGCCTCCGCGGTGACGCCGGCGTTGCGCTGATTTCTTCCTCCGCAATTGCGCTGGGCGTTGTGATTACCTCTCTTTCCAACGGGCTCTCAACAGATGTGTATGACCTTATGTTTGGCAGCATTCTGGCGATGACGGCAGGGGATGTCTGGCTTTCCGTTCTTCTCTCCGTGGCTGTGTTGTCCGTCTTCGTTTTCTGCTACCGGCATATTTTTTCCATTACCTTTGACGAAAGCTTTGCGCTTTCCAGCGGAACGCCCGTCCGGTTTTATACTGCTTTAATTGCGCTTTTAACGGCCGTTACCATCGTGGTGGGTATGCGCATTATGGGCTCTATGCTCATTTCAAGCCTCATCATTTTCCCGGCGCTTTCCGCCATGCAGGTCTGTAAAACCTTCCGTTCTGTCACCGTTTTATCCGTATTTTTATCCCTTCTGGCCTTCTGTGCGGGGCTCGTTTGTTCCGCTTTCTTTTCGCTTCCAACCGGGGCCAGTATCGTTTTGGTAAACCTTGTATTTTTCCTTTTGTGCCACCTATACAGAAGGGTGCGATAAAATCTCCTGAAGAAAGGATTGAACCTTATGCAGTATACTTACAAAACAAAGGGCACCTGTGCCCAGAGCATTCAACTTGACATTGAAGGTGATATTGTGCGGAACATCCGCTTTGACGGTGGTTGCAACGGCAACCTCAAAGCCATCGCGCGGCTCGTAGACGGCTGGACAGTGGATGCAATTGAGGAAAAGCTCCTTGGAAACCGATGCGGCCTTAAGGCCACCTCCTGTGCCGATCAGCTCGCCCGTGCTGTCCGCGCCGCGCAAAAAGCGGCCGAGCGCGCGTAAGTGTAGTAAGATCGGAGGAAATCATGAAGCATTGTCTGCACATCTACACGGGCGACGGCAAGGGTAAAACCACAGCGGCCGTTGGCCTTGCAACAAGATATTTAGGGCACGGCGGCTCTGTTTTGTTTTTGCAGTTCATGAAAGGCCGGGAAAGCGGCGAAGTTTCCGCACTCAATTCCCTTGGTGCCGAGGTGCACCGGCTTTCAAAAGACTACGGTTTTTTCCCGTATCCGGACGCAGATGCCGTCATTGCTGAGCATGCAAATCTTCTGGACAGAGCCATAAAATTTGCAAAAGAAAAAGGCGGACTCTTGATTCTTGATGAAATCATATCCGCCTATGTGCATGCACTTTTGCCAAAAGAAGCCGTTTTGTCCCTTCTTTTGGAAAAGCCATGTGAAATTATTTGTACCGGCCGAAATGCGCCGGATGATCTTCTTCGCCACGCCGACTATGTGACCGAAATGTGCGCGCGGCGCCACCCGTTTGAAGCGGGGCTGTGCCAAAGACGCGGCATCGAATTTTAAAGCGTCTTAAAAACATTCTTATTGGCGCGGGATTTATAGACGGGCACCGATAGTCCTGCATACTGCGTAATAATCTTCTCCAGTAAGTCCACCGCGATGTATTCGCTCTCATAATGGCCAAGTTCTAAAACCGAGAGCCCGGCTGCCGCGGCTTCCCTCGCCACATTATACTTAATATCGCCTGTAATATACGCATCTGCGCCCTTTTCCACAGCGTTTGCGACTAAATCGCCGCCGCTGCCAGTACAAAGGGCCACTTTTTTTATCTCTTTTTCCGGATTGCCGATGACGCGGATAAAGGGAAGACGGTAAAGGCATTTAATTTCTTCCGCCAACCGTGCAAGTGACAAGGGGTGCGGCAATGTACCGACGCGTCCGATGCCTGCCTCCAATTCTCCCTCCAGAACCTTTGTGCTTTCCAGCTGTAAAAGTTGCGCCGCAAGGTCGTTCAGCCCGCCGGGTGCACTGTCTAAATTCGTGTGCGCCGCATAGACGGCAATCTGATTTTCCGCAAGATAAAGAAGGCATCTTCCCTCCGGCGAGTGCGCCGTAATCTGCTTTAAGGGATTAAAAATAAGGGGGTGATGGCTAATAATGAGACTAGCGCCCATCGCCTTCGCTTCAACCGCCACATCAATATCGACATCGAGCGCAAGCAGTACCGCATCCGTTTGGCGCGCATCATCGCCAAGCATAAGCCCTACATTGTCAAAGGACGCCGCTAATTCACGCGGTGCGTACTTTTCGATGGCGTTTGTAATTTCATAAATCTGCATGTAAACCCCTCACTTCAAAAAATAGACTGTATCAAAGAAGCCGCCTTTTCTTCTAAAGAAAGAAAATCCATACACGGCACATATACCTTTTCAAGCGCACCATGTGCTTTTCTGGCTTGCGAAAATGCGTCTGCTGCATGCTGCATGAGTGCCAGCGACAGGCGGAATGTCTCGCCGTCCTCTTCCGGTCTCGGTGCCATATACGCATCTAAATCCAAAACCTCATTTGCCGAAAGGCGCGTATAAAAATTATAGCTCGTCAAAGAAAAATGCAGTTCCTCGATGTACAAATGTTCCATCTTTTTCTCCGGCCGCATCGGACAATAAAATGTTGTCGTCGTAAACCCGCGTTTTCTTGCAAGTTCGGCAAACCGGCGCACAAAATGGTCCGTTCCAAAGCTTCCCTTCACGGCAACGCAGTAGGTTCCTGCAAAAACCGTGTCTCCAAAATGA
>JAZSDW010000014.1:0-20352 GCA_045531355.1 Clostridia bacterium
TAGAAGATTCACTGGGAATGGAGCAGCAGCTGCAAACCAAATGCAACGACTATGCCTCGAAGGTACAGGACGAAAGCCTTCGAACGGCACTGTCAAGTCGGAGGCCAAGCGGTCTTAGGAAGACAACTCTAGGTTGCAACTCCTTGGCTCACAGAACGACATGGCTACGATCCGACTTTAGAAGATTCACTGGGAATGGAGCAGCAGCTGCAAACCAAATGCAACGACTATGCCTCGAAGGTACAGGACGAAAGCCTTCGAACGGCACTGTCCAATTATGCCAGCCAGCACGGGCAGCATTTCATCTGTCTGATGAAGCAGCTGAATTCGTAAGAAAGGAGAAAGAAAATGGCCGCTAAGCAAAATATGACCGACAGGGAATATATGGACGATATTCTCTTAACCTCGAAGACAATGTCAAATCTCTACCATTATGCCGTACAGGAATCCCCGACAGAAGGGCTGCACAACGAGTTTAAAACGATTCTGAACGAATCCCTTGATATGCAGCACGCCATCTATTCTCTGATGGAACAAAAGGGCTGGTATACTGCATCACCTGCCCCCGCCCAACAAATCGATCAGGTGAAAACCAAGTTTTCCGCATCCTGAAAAAAGACGCAACCGGAAACCCTTTTTGGTGTTTCCGGTTTCTTTCTCTAATTATGAAAAGATTTTTTAATAAAGTTTTCTGTTTTGCTTGACATGTTATTTTTTTTCATATATAATGTTATCTGGTGTTAAAAAGTTTCATCTCGAAGTGGGAGGTGTGGAAGATGCAGGACAGACGCGAAAAGATTTTAGCGTACATAACAGAGAAGGGCGAAGCCTCTATTTTAGAGCTTTCAGGCCTCTTTCCGAATGTTTCTTCCATGACCATCCGCCGCGATCTGGAATTTTTGGAGTTACGCGGGGATGTGGTCCGCACAAAGGGTGGTGCAAAAAGCATTATGCACCTTTCCCTCCGCCGCGAAGCTGCCTATCATCACAGAGAAGCAGAAAATGCGGATTTAAAACGGGAAATTGCTGAAAAGACCGTGACGCTCATTGAGGATAACAGCTGCATCTATTTCGATGCCGGCAGCACGATGATGCAAGTGGTCAAGCAACTTGGCGAAAAACCCCTGTTTGCAATTACCAACGACCCGAACCTTGCGCTGGAACTTATCAAAAACCCCAACTGCGAGGTAAGCATGACGAGCGGAAAATTAAGTCGCCGTAGCATTTCACTCTCTGGGCTTGGCGCGGCCGACTTTCTCTCCGGTATCAACATAGGAACGGCGATTATGGCCTCCTCCGGCTATTCGCCGAATCTGGGCTTTACTTGCGGCACCTATGATGAAGCATTTTTGAAGCGGAGCGTCATTGCTTCGGCAAACCGCGTAATTTTAGTGATGGACAGTACAAAGCTTTCGCGCAGTCATCCCTTCACTTTCGCAAAGCCCGCGGATATTGATTGCTTTATCACCGACAAATACGCAGACAAAGCCACGCTTTCGCATTTGGACCGCATGGGCGTGCGGCTATTTTAAAAAGCAGAAAGGTATGAAAAACATGAAAACAAAGGCAGTTCGGATTTATGGCAAAAACGATTTGCGCCTTGAGGAGTTTGAACTCCCCCAGCTTCAGGAGGATGAAATTTTAGCAAAAGTAATTTCTGACTCCATCTGCATGTCGTCCTATAAGGCTGCCGTGCAGGGCGGCGATCACAAGCGTGTACCCAATAATGTTGCGGAAAATCCCATTATCATTGGACACGAATTTTGTGGCGAAATTATTGAAGTAGGTAAAAAGTGGCAAAATGAATGGAAGCCCGGCCAGAAATTTTCCATTCAGCCCGCCATTGGTTATCATGGCACCCTGATGGCGCCTGGATATTCGTTCCCCTACATTGGCGGCAACGCGACCTATATCATCATTCCGAAAGAATGGATGGAAATTGGTGCTCTTCTGCACTATGATGGTGAGGCCTTTTTCTATGGCTCGCTGGCAGAACCGATGAGCTGTATCGTAGGTGGTTTCCATGCAAATTACCACACTACCCCCGGTAGCTATATTCACGATATGGGGATTACCGAGGGCGGTAATATGGCACTTTTGGCCGGTGCTGGACCGATGGGTCTTGGTGCGGTAGATTACGCAATTCATTGCGACCGAAAACCTGCCCTGCTGGTGGTTACGGATATCGACGATGCGCGCCTTTCACGCGCAGAAAGCATTTTAAGCGTAGAAGAAGCTGCGAAGAACGGCGTAAAGCTTCTTTACATAAACACGGCAGATAAAACAGCCGAAGACCTCCTTGCGCTTACAGGCGGCGAAGGCTTCAACGATGTATTCTGCTATGCGCCGGTACGGCCGGTTGTCGAAATGTCCGATGCAATTTTGGCAAAGGACGGTTGCCTTAACTTCTTCGCAGGCCCGACCGATCCTGCCTTCAGTGCAGAATTTAATTTCTATAATGTGCACTACGCTTCTACGCATATCGTGGGTACAAGTGGCGGAAATACTGATGATATGAAAGAATCCCTGAAAATGATGGAACAGGGACTTATCAATCCCGCTGCGATGATTACACATATTGGCGGTCTTGATGCTGCTGCACCAACCACTTTGCATCTGCCGGAAATCAAGGGCGGAAAGAAGCTTATTTATACGGGCATTTCCTTAGACCTTGCGGCAATTGACGATTTTGAGAAGCTTGGCAAAACCAATCCTTTATTTGCAAAGCTGGACGAAATCTGCAAGCGCCACAACGGGCTTTGGAACGCTGAAGCCGAAAAATATCTTCTGGCAAACGCCCCCTCCATCTAATCTGTTATCCCGCCGGAGACGGACGGCCTAAATTTCCGTCAGCTTCTGCTGTCCGCTCACGCCAGCAGAGCGAAATTATGTGAGCAGAAAGGAAAAACAAACTATGGCAACACCCATTATCATGCCAAAGCAAGGACAAAGCGTAGAAAGCTGCATCATTGCAAAATGGCACAAGCAAAAGGGCGATACCGTTTCTGTAGGTGACATTCTGTTTACCTATGAAACTGACAAAGCCACCTTTGATGAAGAAGCCAAGGAAGCCGGTACGCTTTTAGACCTGTTCTACGAAGAAGGCGACGATGTTCCTTGTCTTTTGAATGTTTGCGTTATCGGAAACCCCGGCGAAGACACCTCTGCTTTCCGTCCCGATGGTGCCGCAGCGCCTGTCGCAGAAGCACCCGCCGCAAATGCGGCAGCCCCTGTGGCTGCACCTGCTGCTCCGGCTGCGAAGGTAATCACAGAAAATACAGCCACACCCGTGATTATGCCAAAGCAGGGCCAGAGCGTAGAAAGCTGTATTATTGCAAAATGGCACAAGCAAAAGGGCGATACCGTTTCCGAAGGCGATGTGTTATTTACATATGAAACTGATAAAGCAACCTTCGATGAAGAAGCCAAAGTTTCCGGCATTCTCCTCGATGTGTTCTTCGAAGAGGGCGACGATGTACCTTGTCTGACGAATGTATGCGCAATCGGCAAGGAAGGCAACACCACCGAAGAACTTCGTCCGGGCGGCAGCGTAGATGCGGCTCCCGCCGCGCCGGTTGCAGCCGCGGTTGCGCCTGCCCCCAAAACGGCAGTAGCAACCGGAAAAGCCGGTGAAACCACGAAGATCTCCCCTCGCGCCCGGGGCCTTGCAGCCCGTCGCGGTGTTGATGCCTCTATGGCAACACCGACCGGTCCTAATGGCCGTATTATTGAACGCGATGTGCAAGCACTCGTAGATAGTGGGCAGGGCTTCCTGTCTGCTGCAGCTGAAGGCTATAAGCCCGGCATGGTGGGTACCGGCATTGGTGGAAGAGTCCGCGTTGAGGACCTTACTGCTTCTCCGGCTCCTGCAGAAAAAGCAGAAGCAGCACCGGCCGCAAATGTTGCAGCCTTTGAAGATGTGAAGCTGCCGAACATCCGTAAGGTTATTGCAAAATCCATGCACGCTTCCCTTTCGGAAATGGCACAGCTTACCCTCAACAGCTCCTTTGATGCCGCTGAAATTATGGGCTATCGTTCCAAAGTGAAAAATAGCATGGAAACGCTGGGCCTTGCGAATATCACCCTTAACGACATTGTTTTGTATGCGGTTTCGCGCGTCTTGAAGAATCACAAAGATCTCAACGCCCATTTCCTCGGCGACACCATGCGGTACTATAATGTTGTAAATCTCGGCATTGCTGTGGATACTCCCCGTGGTCTTATGGTTCCCACGCTCTTCGGTGCAGATTCCATGAGCCTCAACGAAATTGCTATGAAGAGCAAAGAACTCGCAAAGGCTTGCCAGAGCGGAACCATCAGCCCCGATATGCTTTCCGGCGGAAGCTTTACGGTTACAAACCTCGGCTCGCTGGGTATTGAGTCCTTTACGCCTGTTATCAACCCGCCGCAGACCGGTATTTTAGGTGTTGACACCATTACCACCGGTGTAAAAGAAGTGGGCGGTGAACTGAAGCCGTACAAGAAGATGGGCCTCTCGCTGACCTTTGACCATCGTGCAGTAGATGGCGCACCGGCGGCCCGGTTCCTGCAAGAGCTGACACGCGTTTTGGAAAACTTCAGCATTCTGCTTGCGAAATAGGAGGATTTGAAAATGGTTTATGATGTAATTGTTCTCGGCGGTGGCCCGGCCGGCTATCTGGCTGCTGAGCGCGCCGGCGGTGCTGGCCTTAAAACGCTGGTCATTGAAAAGAGAGCCTTTGGCGGCGTTTGCCTGAATGAAGGCTGCGTCCCCTCAAAGTCGCTTCTGTATTCTGCCAAAATTTTTGACTACGCAAATCACGGTGAAAAATATGGTGTTTCCGTGCAGGGCGCTTCGATTGACCAGAAAAAGGTCATCGACAGAAAAAACAAGGTTGTAAAAACCCTCGTGTCTGGCATTGAAATGACACTAAAATCCCACAAAGTGGAAATGGTGCGTGCCAGCGGCAAAATCACCGGCAAAAGTGCAGAAGGCTATACGGTAGAAGCAGATGGTAACACCTATACAGCGAAAAACCTCATTATCGCAACAGGTTCTTCTGCCGTTGTCCCCCCCATTCCTGGTGTCCGGGAAGGCGTAGAAGCTGGTCTTGTTTTGACAAACCGCGAGATTCTGGACCTTACGGAGATTCCGAAAAATCTCGTTGTGATTGGTGGCGGTGTTATTGGTCTTGAGATGGCTTCCTACTATAATTCGGTAGGCGCAAATGTAACGGTTGTGGAAATGCTTCCCAAGATTGCCGGCCCGACCGATGAAGAAATCAGCGAAATCCTTTTAAAGAACTACAAGGCAAAGGGTATCACTTTCCATCTCGGCGCTAAGGTTACCGAAGTCACAAAGAATGCCGTTGTCTTTGAAAAAGACGGCAAAACGGAAAGCGTGCCGGCAGACAAAGTGCTCCTTTCCATCGGTCGCCGCGCTGTTACGGCCGACATCGGACTCGAAACGATCGGCGTTGAGCTTTGTCGCGGGGCTATCGTAACGGATTCGCGCTGCAAAACGAATGTGCCGGGTGTATATGCCGCCGGCGACGCAAACGGCAAGTCCATGCTTGCACACACGGCATACCGTGAAGCGGAGGTTGCCGTCAACAACATTCTCGGCAAGCGCGACATTATGCGCTATGATGCCATCCCCGCCGTTATCTACACGAACCCCGAGGTTGGAAGCTGCGGCGAAACCGAGCGCACCGCGAAAGAAAAGGGCTATGACATCGAGGTTGTAAAGCTTCCCATGGCCTATAGCGGCCGCTATGTTGCAGAAAACGAAGGCGGTAACGGCATCATCAAATTGGTGGTTGACAAGAAATACCGTCGCATACTGGGTTGCCATGTGCTTTCAAACTATGCCTCGGAATTTATCGTTGCCGCGGTTATGATGATTGAAGCCCAATGGAAAATTGAAGATATTAAAGAATTTGTGTTCCCGCATCCGACCGTTTGCGAAATTATCCGGGAAGCACTTTTTCAAGTAAAATGTTAAGGAGGAAATTACAATGACAAAGTCTCTGTTTATGGACCCGAACGAGCTGCGCAAGCCGGGTAAAGTTACCTTTACGGACATCCCGGTAAACCAGTATAAGAAAACCATTGCAGAAGAAAAGGAAAACTACACCAAAGACGATTTTATGCGTATCTTCCGTGATATGCGTATCATCCGCGAGTTTGAAACGATGCTCTACCTCGTAAAAACGACCGGTGCATACAACGAAATCGCCTACAACAACCCCGGTCCTGCCCACCTTTCTATGGGTCAGGAAGCTTCGGCCGTTGGCCAGGCCTACCTCTTAAACAAAGAGGACTGCATTTTCGGCTCGCACAGAAGCCACGGTGAAATCCTTGCAAAAGGTCTTTCCGCCATTCACAAGCTCGACGATAAAGAGCTGATGGACGATATGACCGGCTTTTTCGATGGCAAAACCTACCGCGTAATTGAAGGCAAGCAGAAAGATAAGGGCAATGTAAAGGAAACGGCTATGGATTTCCTTCTCTACGGTGCACTTTCCGAAGTTTTTGCCAGAGAAACCGGCTTTAACAAAGGTCTTGGTGGCTCGATGCACGCCTTCTTCACCCCCTTTGGCATCTACCCGAACAATGCCATCGTTGGCGGCTCGGCAACGGTCGCGATGGGCGGCGCGCTTTACAAGCGTGTTAACAAGAAAGACGGCATTGTTATTTCCAACATTGGTGATGCTTCCATGGGTTGTGGACCGGTTTGGGAAGCACTTAACATGGGCTCGATGGACCAGATTCGTGTCCTTTGGGAAGAAGGCTTTAATCAGGGTCTGCCCATCATCTTCAACTTCTTTAACAACCTATACGGCATGGGCGGCCAGACTATCGGCGAAACGATGGCCTATAACACCCTTGCAAGAGTTGGTGCCGGCGTAAACCCCGAGCAGATGCACGCAGAGCGCGTAGACGGCTACAATCCGCTCGCCGTTATCGATGCAATGCGCCGCAAGATTGCCATCATTAAGGAAGGTCGCGGTCCGGTTCTTCTGGATACACTTACCTACCGCATGGCCGGTCACTCCCCCTCTGACTCTGATAGCTACAGAACGAAGGAGGAAAAGGAAGCCTGGGCACAGCATGATGTTCTGGAAGCCTATAAGAAGAAGCTTATCAGCGCCAAAGTTGCCAAGAAGGAAGAATTCGAGGCAATTGAAAATGATATTATTGAGCGCATGACAAAGGTTTATAAGCTGGCCATTGACGAGGAAATCTCTCCCCGCATGAATCTGCACACAAACCCGAAGGATCTGGAAGGCATCATGTTCTCCAACCAGAAAATTGAAAAGATGGACGACAGAGAGCCGGATGTTCTCATGCCGATGGAAGAAAATCCGAGAGTACAGCAGATCGCTCGCCGCAAGCGCTTCGCTTTCGACGAAAACGGAAAGCCCTACACAAAGAATCAGGTATACCAGCTGCGTGACGGTATCTTTGAAGCGATTATCGACCGCTTCTATAAAGATCCGACTCTCATCGCCTATGGTGAAGACAACCGCGATTGGGGCGGCGCTTTCGCCGTTTACCGCGGCCTTACAGAGGCTCTCCCCTATCACCGTTTCTTCAACGCGCCTATCTCCGAAGCTGCTATCGTCGGTAGCGCTGTTGGATACGCAATGAGCGGCGGTCGCGTTATCGCCGAGCTTATGTACTGCGACTTTTTAGGCCGCGCGGGCGACGAAGTTCTTAACCAGCTCGCAAAATGGCAGTCGATGAGCGCTGGTATTATTAAGATGCCGGTTGTTCTCCGTGTTTCCGTTGGTTCAAAATACGGCGCACAGCACTCGCAGGACTGGACGGCAATTGTTTCCCACATCCCGGGCCTGAAAGTGGTATTCCCGGTAACGCCTTATGATGCGAAGGGTCTCATGGCAAGCGCACTTTCCGGCACAGATCCGGTTGTGTTCTTTGAAAGCCAGAGAATTTACGATATCGGTGAACAATTCCATGAGGGCGGTGTTCCGGAGGAATACTACGAAATCCCGATTGGCGAGCCGGATGTAAAGCGCGCAGGTTCGGATATCACCATTCTGACCGTTGGTGCCACCCTCTATCGCGCACTGGATGCCGCAAAGGAATTAGAAGAAAAATACAACCTTTCTGCAGAGGTTATCGACGCACGCTCCTTAGTACCTTTCAACTATGAAAAGGTTCTGGAATCCGTGAAAAAGACCGGCCGCATTATCCTGGCAAGTGATGCTTGCGAACGCGGCTCCTTCCTGAAGGATATCGCACAGAACATCAGCGAAATGGCCTTTGATTACCTCGACGCACCGCCCGTTGTGGTTGGCGCACGCAACTGGATCACGCCTTCTCACGAGCTTGAGGATGCGTTCTTCCCGCAGCCGAGCTGGATTATTGATGCAATCCACGAAAAAATCATGCCCCTGCCCGGCTATGTTGCAGGTGAAAACTTCACAGACGGCGAAAAGCAGCGCAGAAGCCGCGAGGGTGTTTGATTGTAGCATAAATAACCAAAAAGAGATGTGCAAAATGCACATCTCTTTTTTTTATAGCTCTTTGTCTACCGCAAGTATGGTATGTACCAAAAGCTTCGTTGCTTCTATAAATCCTCCGACTAAAATTGCTTCGTCCGGTTCGTGAATTCCGCCGTGCCCCTTTGGAAAGCCTTCTATTTTTTCACCAAGCACTACCCCGACCGGGAATGCGTTTGGCAAGTGGCGTGCATAGGTGCCTCCGCCCATTGTTTCGCCTTCACCACTCTTGCCCGTATAGTTTGTGTATGCCTTTCCGATTGCCTTCCCTATCGGATGATTTTTGCCATGGCAATATCCAAGCGATACCGAAACGCTTTCCACGCGCCACGCCTCCATGCCTTCTAAAGTCTGTAGAATTTCGGAGACCGGATTGCCGCCAAACCGAATATCAAAGGTTAGAAAAAGCCTCCCTTCTCTTGTTCTTGCGATGCTGTTGACGCAGGTCAGCCGACCGAACACCCGGTCCGTTTGTGCAATTCCAAGGCCTTCTCCGTATACATCGCCTAAAATCTCTGCAGCGCTTTTCAGAATGCGTCTGTCTAAATCTGAAATTGCCTCGCAGACAGAAAGCTGCTCCGCTATACCGAAAAGGGCATTTCTGCCTCCCTCCGGATGCGCCGCATGTGTGGCTATGCCTTCTGCTTGAAGAAAAATCTCATCTCCTTCTGCACGCACAAAGTTTTCGCCATACATCGCCGTAAAATCCGCTTCCTTTTTACCGGCGATTCGGACGCTACATGCCGCCAGCATGCAGTTTTCGGCCGTGCCGCCTTTGATTTCCAGAATGTTCTGAAATGAATCTTTGCTTTTTATAGTTAATACCATCCGCCCTTTTTCGCCATACACATACGGATAATTCCCGTCCGGCACAAGAGATACAGTCGGCATCTTCTCGTGCTTTACAAACGCCTTGATATCTGCCATCCCCGTTTCTTCCGCGCTCCCTAAAAACAAAACCAAACGACTCTTCACCGGCAAATCCAATTCCCGGATGCACCGCACAGCATACAGCATTTCCAAAACGGCTGCCTTATTGTCACAGCACCCACGCCCAATCATTGCGCCGTCCAAGATACGGGGTAAAAACGGCTCCGTATAGAGCCACCCTTCCCCCGGCGGTACGACATCTCCGTGCGCAAAGATTCCGATGCTTTTCTCTCCTTCTCCATATTCGCCGAAAATATACTTCGGCCTTGAAACGGTGCGAAGCCCGGCTTTTTCAAAAAGCGTTTTCCCCGCAAGGAGCATTTTCGCACATCCCTCTATGTCGACGGACGGAATTTTGACGAGGCGGGCAAGTTCCTCTACCATTTCCATGCGGTGTGTCTCGAGAAAAGTGCTAACAGCACTTTGGGTTTCTCCGTAATTTCTTTCCATATTCGCGCCTCCTTTTTCTTTTTCACTATACAATATGAAAAACTCTATATAAAATGCTGGTTTTTTAAAGGCGCGTCCTTTTTCTTTTTCTCTTTTTGTGGTCTATTTTTTTAGGACACTGCATATACTTTATGTTAGGATTTTGACACGGAAAGGATTCCATATATGAAGCTTTTGTTCGCAGCTGCAGAAGCAGCTCCTTTTATCAAAACCGGCGGGCTTGGAGATGTAATGGGCACATTGCCGCGCGCTCTGTCCGAAATAAACGGAAACGAAATCGCCGTCTTTCTTCCCTATTATCCATCCGTCCGGCATAATCCCAACTTTTCCATCTCGTATCTCTGCCACTTCTATATGCCGCTTGCCTGGCGGAATCAATATGTAGGCGTCTTCAAAGCAAAGTGCCAAAACCTTATCTACTACTTTATTGATAATGAATATTATTTTGGAAGGGACGGCTATGGGTATATGGATGACGGTGAGCGCTTCGCCTTTTTTGCAAAAGCAATTTTAGAAGCACTCCCCTGTATCGGCTTTTTTCCCGATATTCTGCATTGCAACGATTGGCAGACCGGCTTTCTCCCGCTTTTTCTGAAGGCCTTTTATCAAAAGGTCGATGCGTTTTCCCGCATGAAAACGGTTTTTACCGTGCACAATATCGAATACCAAGGCAAGGCTGACGCTTCGTTTCTCGCAGATGTTCTTGGCGTGGATGAGAGCTGGCGCGGTGTGGTGGAAATGGATGGCCTTGTCAATGCCATGAAAACGGCGCTCGTACTTTCCGATAGGCTCACTACCGTTTCGCGCACCTACGCTTTCGAGCTGCATCACGCCTATTTTGCCCATGGTCTTTCTTCCATTATACGCGAGAACGCTTACAAAATGACCGGTATTATAAACGGCATTGACCACGCTCTGTATTCGCCGCAAAATGACGCCGCACTCCCCGCTTCCTTCGGAGGCGCGGATTTATCGGGCAAAGCAATCTGCAAGGCGGCTTTGCAGGAACGCCTCGGCCTCCCGACCCGCTCCGACATCCCAATTGTAGCGATTGTTTCCCGGCTTGTGCCGCATAAGGGTATGGAGCTTATCGAGGCCGTTTTGTCCTCTCTTTGCGAAAGCGGTATTCAGCTTATAGTGCTTGGAACCGGCTACAGGGAATACGAAGACATGTTCCGCGCGGCAGAAGGCGCGTATCCCGAGTCTGTCCGCGCCTCTATTACTTTCGATGCGGACCTTGCAAAAGTCGTTTATGCGGGGGCTGACTTTCTCCTGATGCCCTCCAAAAGTGAGCCTTGCGGTCTTTCTCAACTCATCGCCATGCGGTACGCCACCATTCCCATCGTACGAGAAACCGGCGGGCTTGTGGACACCGTACCGCCGATAAATCCTGTGTCGGGCGAAGGCTACGGTCTTACCTTCAAAAGCTATAATGCACACGATATGCTCTTTGCAGTCCAGCGTGCCGTAGCACTTTATCAGGATGCACCTCTTTTGGAAAATATTCGAAAACGCATTCTTTCGGCGCAAACAGACTGGAAAGAAAGTGCGGCGCTTTACATGGAGGTTTATAAGGACTTGTGCCCTTTAGAGCACCAAAATCTATAACAAGAAAGGAATTGAATATGGAAAAGAAAGAAGCCCTTAGACTTTTAGATGAAAAATGTACATTGCAATTCGGACATAGACTCTCGGAGGCCACAACCAAACAAGCTTATCGTGCTGTTTGCCTTGTCGTTCAGGATATTCTCGCCCGCCGGAGTGCTGCCTTTTCGGGAAGCATTGCGCGGGAAAAACAAAAAGAGGTATATTACCTTTCTATGGAGTTTCTTGTAGGCACATCGCTCCGGAATCATCTTTTTAATTTAGGTTACGAGCAAGCTTTTAAAGATGCGCTTGCGGATGCGGATATCCAGCTCGACGCACTTTATAAAATCGAACCGGATGCCGGGCTTGGGAATGGTGGCCTTGGCCGCCTTGCCGCCTGCTATATGGATTCCGCCGCTTCAACCGGTCTGCCTATGACCGGCTTTTCGATTCGCTATGAATTTGGAATTTTTAAGCAGAAAATAGTAGATGGTTGGCAAATGGAATTTCCAGACGACTGGCTGCATGGTGGTGAGGTGTGGCTGCAATCCCGCCCTGATGACACCATAAAAGTCCAGTTCGGCGGACATGTAGACGAATGGACAGATGAGGCAGGCTATCATGCGGAAACAAAAGATGCCACAACTGTTTTAGCTGTTCCTTATGATATGTTCGTCTCCGGCTATCATACGCCTGTGACAAACCGTCTGGTGCTGTGGAGCGCAAAATCACCATCCGGCTTTGATATGCACGCCTTTTCCCGAGGGGATTATGCTAAGGCCCTGGAAGAAAACACAAGAGCCGAGGTTATCTCAAAAGTACTTTATCCCGCAGATGACCATCTGGACGGAAAAATCCTTCGCCTTCGCCAGCAATATTTCTTTGTTAGCGCATCCCTGCAAAGCATTGTGAAAAAACAGATTGCACGCTATGGGACGATAGACACGCTCCCAGAAAAGGCGGCCATTCACATTAACGACACGCATCCCGCGCTGGCCGTACCGGAGCTTATGCGTATCCTTTTGGACGAACACCGTCTTTCTTGGGAAGCGGCTTGGGATATTACATGCCGCACACTCACTTATACGAATCACACCATCATGAGCGAAGCGCTGGAGCGGTGGGAAGAAACGATGTTCCGTTCGCAACTTCCTCGCATCTATCAGATTACGGCCGAAATCAACCGCCGTCTTCGCATCTCCCTTGACAGCATTTTTCCCGGCGATACGGCAAAAATTGACTATATGGCTCCCATTGCCGAAAATGAAATCCGTATGGCAAATCTGTGTCTCGCGGCATGCCACAAGGTAAACGGCGTTTCCTCTCTCCATACTGAGATTCTAAAAGGTGGCATTTTCAGGGACTATTATACGATTGCACCACAGAAATTCTGCAATGTAACAAACGGAATTGCCTATCGGCGCTGGCTTTGTCAGGCAAACCCGGAGCTTACTTCGCTCCTTCATTCTTTGATTGGCGACCGGTTTCTGAAGGATGCCACCGCGCTGGAAGCACTTTTGGATTTCTATGACGACGCTACCGTTTTGGATAGTCTTCGCGCAGTAAAACTAAAAAAGAAACGGGCACTTTGTAAGTATATTGCAGAAAACAATGGTGTTTATGTCGATGAAGCCTCCATATTTGATGTGCAAATCAAGCGTCTGCACGAATATAAGCGCCAGCTTTTAAATGCACTACACATTCTTTCCCTGTACAGAATGCTGAAAGAAAACCCCTCCCTCGCCGTTCCAAAACGCACCTTTATTTTCGCCGCCAAAGCCTCTTCGGGGTACTTTTTGGCTAAAGAAATTATTCGTCTTATCGTGGCAATTTCCAAAACCATCAATGCAGACCCGGCTGTTCGCGAAAAACTGCAGGTTGTTTTTATCGAGGATTATAAGGTCAGTCTTGCGGAACTAATTGTGCCGGCCGCTGATATTTCCGAGCAGATATCCGTCGCCGGGAAAGAGGCCTCGGGGACCGGAAACATGAAGCTGATGCTAAACGGCGCCGTGACATTAGGTACGCTTGATGGGGCCAATGTTGAAATCAGCAAAGCGGTCGGTCCTGAAAACATTTTCCTGTTCGGTATGACGGCTAAGGAGGTCGAGGCACGCTGGCGCGAAGGCTATGTGCCATCGGATTTTCTACGACAAAACCAAAGTCTTGCCGATGCCGTCGATATGCTGACAAACGGCGCTTTGGGAGCGCGCTTTACAGAAATTGCCGCCTCGCTTTTAACGAATCGCTACGGCGTTGCCGATGCCTATATGACCTTCGCCGATTTTTCCAGTTATGCGGATGCGCACAGTGCAATAGCAGACACTTGGCAAATGTCGACAAAATTCGCCAACATGTCCCTTGTTAACATTGCCAAAGCCGGACAGTTTTCAGCCGACCATGCCATTGGACTCTATCGCAAAACTATCTGGCACGCCTGATTTTTGTGCGGGGTTGACAGCTGGAAAAAGACATGGTATACTTTAAAGCGAATTCATCGTTTTAAGGAGAATGCTTATGCAAGGAATACGGGCCGTTTTGCTCGATATTGACAATACGCTTCTCGATTTTGAGCGTTGTTCCATGCTCGCCATAGAGAAAAGCTTCGCCGCATGGCGCCTTCCTCTTTCCGAGCGCGTTTTTCCTATTTTCCGGGAAATAAATGACGCACTTTGGCTTCAGCTCGAAAAAGAGGCCATCACGAGGGAAGCTCTATATCAAATCCGCTGGACTTCTATCTTTGACAGGCTCGGTATTTCGGCCGACGGCGTGCGTTTCGATGAATGCTTTCGCCGGTATATCACGGAAATTGCAGTGCCTATAGAAGGTGCACATGCCCTTCTTCAATACCTTGCCCCCAAATATACGCTCTGTGCCGCCAGCAACTCCACCCGCACCCGGCAAACAACGCGTCTGAAAAAGGCAGATATGCTCTCCTATTTTGATTTTATTTTTACCTCTTCAGAAATTGGCCATCCAAAACCAGAAAAAGCTTTTTTTAACGCTTGCCTGACCTCTCTTGGCGGACTTGCACCTGAGGAATGCGTAATCATCGGCGATTCGCTTTCCGCCGATATTGCCGGCGGTGCAGGCGCCGGGATGCCTACAATATGGTTTAATTTTTTTAATGCGCCTCTCCCCGCTTGCCCTGTATACGATTTTGTGGTTTCTGCACTTTCTGAAATTCAAAGCCTCTTATAAAAATATAAAAGGATATAGCGAGCTATATCCTTTTTATATTTCTTACTTTAAAATTTCTTGCAGTACAGACCCAATTCCTGCTGCCATGGCCATAAACCCGAAATCATTAGGGTGGCAACCATCCACCGTCGTGGAGTTGTCTTCCGAGAACGCGCGCATCATCGCGCACCCATCAATGAAATATACATTTTTGTCACCTTTATCTACGGCGTCCTGATAAGTTTTTCGAATAATTTCCCGCCTTTCAAGAAGAGGTGCATCTAAATCCGTATTCGGGTATGAAACGAGGATAATCGGTAACTCCGGATTTTTATCACGCACAATCTGGAAAAACTTTTGGTGCGTCTTTCTGAGATGCTCCGGCGTTCTGGCATTGGCATCATAGTCGCAAACGAAAGCCTTCATCGTAAGGCCTGCAATATATTCGGCCATTTCGGGCTCTCCCTTTGCATTCCCCGTAAAGCCGAGGTTTACAAAATCGCAATCAAGTCGGCGGGAAATGATGGCCTGATAGGTATTGCCAGGACGGGATGCACATCCGCCCTGTGTGATGGAATTTCCATAATACACAATCGGCTCGGGGAAACGATAGGGCGTCGGCCCCAAAACCGTCGCATCCTTATCAAGCCCTATGAAAATTGAAACCACATCGCCGTATGTAGGAAAGTTTATAAGAATTTCCTTTCCTTCCCTATTTCCCGTGTCATGTATGCTGTTATATCCACCCCGCGCCTCAATATCAAGCGGCGGCATGAATGTTTTAAAGTATCGGTTATTGACATATAAATCAAATCCTGCCTTCCCGGCAAGGGAAAAGTGGGGCGCATGTCCAACTTTTTTCATTTTTGTAAAAATGGCAATTTTAGAAGCATTTGTGCGGAAGCGAACGCGCCCGCCGGCGGTACAGGTATGGTCGAGAAGAACACCCCTATTCCCAAAATCCGCCTTTTCCTCCGGCATACGCCGATATAAATCATTTTCATTCTTCGGGGGAAAAAGCCCGTTAATTTCGAATGGCTTTTGGATAGGATTATAGATTGACAGGTCCTCAGTATCAAAATCTGTTTGCACAATAAAATTTTTGTCCACTTCTTCCAACTTATACATTCCAGCCCCTCCTTCTTTATCCTATTATATACATAGCCCCGTAGTTGTCAACGCTTTTTTGCGTAAAATTCTCTTGCTATTTCGCGGGATTTATGGTACAATATCTAAAAATTATATTTCCTTCAAAAAGGAGCGCGCTATGTACGATACTGCCATTGTTGGCGGCGGTGCCGCCGGCCTCGCGGCCGCTATTTTTGCCGCCCGCCGCGCGAAAAGTGTTCTGCTTTTAGAACGCCTTCCCCGTGTTGGCAAAAAAATTCTATCAACCGGGAACGGACGCTGCAACATTACAAACCGAAGCCTTGCACTCTCACACTATCACGGCCAATCACCGGACTTTGCAAAGTGTGCGCTTTCTGCTTTCCCCTTAGAGAGCACGCTTTCCTTTTTTGATAGCATCGGACTTTCTCTTGTGGAAGGCGAAAATGGAAAATTTTATCCAAAAAGTCTGCAGGCCTCTTCGGTTTTGGACCTTCTACGGCTGGAACTTTCCAGGCTTGGTGTTGCAGAAACGGTAGATACGCTCGTCACCAAAATCGAAAAAAAGGGGGATTCGTTCCGTCTTTCTTCCGAGGATGGCCGAAAGTTTTCTGCCAAAACCGTTCTCCTTGCTACCGGCGGGAAGGCCGCGCCTTCCATGGGTACAGACGGGCAGGGGTTTGCCCTTGCCAAAAGCCTCGGGCACACGCTGGTTTCGCCGTTCCCCTCGCTTGTGCAAGTCAAAACCGAAGCGCCAATGCGCGCATTAAAAGGCGTTAAGCATATCGGCGAGGCCTCCATTTTTGTCGATGGCATTTTAAAAGAAAAAGCACGCGGCGAGATTCTGTTTACGGATTACGGCCTTTCCGGTCCGCCTATATTTAACCTCTCCCGCATAGCGGCATTCGCCGCTTTGGAAAAGCGGCGCGCTGAAATTCATCTGAACCTTTTCCCGGATTTTACCGCAGATATGCTTCTTGCATATCTGGAGACCCGACAAAAGCGCTTGCCGCACCTTGCCGGAGAAAGCTTTTTATACGGCCTTTTGCCGAAACAATTAGGCAAAGAGATTTCCAGGCGAGCCTCTTCCCCGCAGACCCTCGCGAAGCTTTTGACGGCGCTTCCGTTTACCGTATCCGGCGTGATGCCCTGGGCCAATGCACAGGTTACCGCAGGTGGCATTGCCACCCGCGAAATTGTTCCGGAAACGATGGAATCCAATCTCGTACCCGGCCTGTACTTTTGTGGCGAAATTGTAGATATTGACGGAGATTGTGGCGGTTTTAACCTCCAATGGGCCTGGAGTAGTGCGTATCTTGCCGCAAAAAGCTTATAAAAAAGGAGTTGCATCTGCAACTCCTTTTTACTTTTATTCTTCTTCCGGCAAATCGCAATTATGAAATACATTTTGCACATCGTCATTGTCTTCCAGCATTTCGATGAGCTTATTCATGTTTTTCAAATCTGTTTCGTCAGAAAGCGTAACCGTGGTTTGCGGAAGCCGCGCAATCTCAGCTGATGCAATGGCGTATCCGCTCTTTTCCAATGTCTCACGCACGGTACCAAAATTTTCAGGTGCTGTAACAATTTCAAAGAAATCCTCTTCGGCACTAAAATCGTCAGCCCCGGCGTCCAACGCTTCCATCATCAGCGTTTCTTCGTCTGTCCCTTCTGCTTCCACGAGAATCAGCCCTCTCGTGTCAAACATAAAGGTCACACAGCCGCTCTGACCGAGATTACCGCCGTACTTATCAAAATAGTGTCGCATTTCCGCCGCGGTACGGTTGCGGTTGTCCGTTAATGTTTCTACAATTACCGCAACGCCGCTCGGGCCATAGCCTTCATACACGATTTCTTCGTAATTATCTGCCGCCTGATCGCCAGCCGCTTTTTTGATGCAACGCTGGATATTATCGTTTGGCATATTATTTGCACGCGCCTTTGCAATAACATCCTTCAGCTTTCCGTTCACTTCCGGATCGGCACCGCCCGCCTTTACAATCACCGAGATTTCTCTGCCGATTTTTGTAAAGATTTTAGCTCTTTGTGCATCACTTTTCTCTTTTTTATGTTTAATATTGCTCCATTTAGAATGTCCTGACAAGGGTATCCCTCCAATTTATTTCGCTTGTATTTTCAGCTTATCTATATATTTCTGATTGATGATAAAGCCCAGTTCCTCGCCCCAGGCATCTATCTGCTTTTCAAGCTTTTCGCTGGTGATTTCCGCCTTTGCGCTCGAGATGCCGTTCTCATAATCTTCGCCCCTCTTTGGCAGGGCATAGCGCATGAGAATGTGATAGCCGTAGTCCGTCTCAACGAGTTCCTTCGTGTACTCGCCTTCTGAAAGTGCCATTGCCGCCTTCTCAAATTCCGGAACCATCTGGCCGTTATCCGTCATAACATAGCCGTCACTCATCAGCGCGCCGTTCTCGTCACGCGAATCATCCGAATGCTCGTTCATAAGCGCAACAAAATCTGCGCCCTCTTCCAGCTTAGCCAGAATCTCTTCAGCCTCTTTCCGTGCCATATTGTCATATTCCACAGGGTCTGTCAAAGTAGACATCGGTGCATCTTGCTCCTCGGAAAGCATGGCTTCCTCAAGTTCCGCTGCCGACGGGGTCTGGTTTGAAATTAGGATGTGACGCACAAACACATACTCATCCTCATACTTTTTCTGAATTTCTTCCTCGGAAGGATTCATAAAATCGGCCTCGCCCGAAATAGACGCAAGATACGCATTTGCATAGACGCTTCTTCCAATAATGCCGTCCAGCGCCGCTGTTTCAATGCCGATTTCGGAAAGCGCCTGCTCGTACGAATACCGGCCGCCAAGCTGCTGGATAATTTGTTCCTTCTGGGATGCGACTTCCTGCAGGTCCGCTTCTGTCATCACATAGCCGGCTTCCCTTCCTTTTGCTTCTGCTACCAGCATCGTCTTTACACTTTTTTCCGCTCTGTCCTTTGCGTACTGTGCAGCGGTAACGCCGTCGATCATCACAGTTTTCCAGTCCTTATCGTTTTCCAGCGTCTGCCCGGCTGCCTGCGCTTTCTGTGACGCTTCCCCTTTGCCGCTTTGCAGATAATACATAAATTCAGACTTATACATCGCACTGTCGCCGATTTTTGCCACCTCGGTTACATTCACGCTGTTGCAAGCCGTTAAGGTGAGAAGCATGGCAAGCACCAAAGCTATTTGCTTTATTCGTTTCATTGTTGTTCGCTCCTTTTTGTAAGATTTGTAGGATTTTACATATAATAACTTATAATACTATATTTTTCTCAAACTTTCAAGTCTTTTAGCAATTTTTTTATTTTTTCCGTGTCATTTTTGTTTTTGAGGAATCCCTCTCGAAGTGCCAGATATGGCCTTTCACCGGCGTTAAACAGAAGCTTTCCTCGGTTTTCCTCCATCACGCGGCTTACAATCTCCATGTTGGGCTTCTTATCAAAGTAAAGAAGGATTCTTCCTCCGCTATGCGTAATTTCACCGATACCGGCTTCCCCGGCATATACGCGCAAAAGGGAAACATCCAGAAGCCGCAAAACGCGTGCCGGCGGATCTCCATATCGGTCAATCAGCGCCGCCAATACTGCATCGGCATCCGTTTCATTCTCAATTTCTGCCACCATGCGATATGCCTCAAGGCGCAGCCTGGGATCTTCAATATATTGGTCGGGAATGCCGGCGTCGATCACCAGGTCAATGACCGCCTCGGTCTTGCCCTCCTCGCCGCGCATTTCGGAAACTGCCTCTTCTAAAAGCCGGACATACATATCGTACCCGACGCTGGCCATAAACCCATGTTGTTCGGGACCGAGCAGATTCCCGGCACCGCGGATTTCAAGGTCACGCATGGCAATTTTAAAGCCGGAGCCAAGCTCCGTGAACTCCTTAATCGCAAGTAGCCTCTTTTCCGCAATCTCCGTAAGTGCCTTATCGCGGCGGAAGGTAAGATAGGCGTATGCCACCTTATCACTCCGCCCAACGCGTCCCCGAAGCTGATAGAGCTGTGCAAGCCCCATGTGGTCCGCATTTTCAACAATCAGCGTGTTGACATTGGGAATATCAATGCCCGATTCGATAATGGTGGTGCTTACAAGCACATCGTATTCGCCCGCTATCATGCCGCCCATCACCGTTTCCAGTTCTTCTTCATTCATACGACCGTGCGCAACCGCAATCCGGGCTTCTGGCACAAGCTTCCGAATCGACTCTGCCACTCTATGGATACCCTGGATTCGGTTATAGACATAATACACCTGCCCGCCTCTGGACATTTCCCGCTCAATCGCATCCTGCACAACGCTTTCGTCATATTCAAACACATAGGTCTGAATCGCCTGCCGTTCCTCCGGCGGATTAGCGAGCACGCTCATATCCCGGATGCCCGTCATCGCCATATTCAGCGTTCTTGGAATGGGGGTAGCTGTCATTGTAAGGACATCCACGCCCTTTTTGAGGTCCTTTATCTTCTCTTTGTGTCCAACGCCGAAGCGCTGCTCTTCGTCTACAATGAGAAGGCCGAGGCGTTTATAGATAATATCCTCTCCCAGAAGACGATGGGTCCCTATCACCATATCCACTACG
>JAZSDW010000069.1:0-3417 GCA_045531355.1 Clostridia bacterium
TAAGGTTAAAAGAGAACAGCATCGTAAAGATGACTGTTCTTTTTTCTGCTTATATGAGATTTGCCGCCTTGCCCTTTTGGTAAGCGCGGCGGCGTGGCGAAGTAAACGGTGAGGTGCTTGACAGGCTCACGGAATTTGATGTGGAGATAACCGCAGACGAGGTACGGAAGGTCACAGGCTTTGGAGAAGAAGGGGCGAAGCTTGTTGCGAATCTTGCGAACCAGGAGGGAAGAACATTCAGCCAAGCGGTACGAGCAGTTAAGAACGCATACGACGCAGGCTTTACTGACTTAAAAACATCGAAGGTGAGCTTTGTGAATGCCGTGCAGAAGGCCGCGTTTGATGCCGGGAAGATTGACCGAGGCGTGCAGGACAGAGAAGCGTTGACAAGGGCAAAGAGTGCGACGGTGTATGATGGGGCATTTACGGAGAATGAGCACACAAAGAACTTTACCGAGCCCGAACGCAAAATGATTGCCACCTTTGCCAAAGCCTTACGAATGGATGTTGCCACAGTAGATAAAATAATAGCATCTACAACAATTGATGAAAACGGCAAAGCGATAGACCATGAAGCAAACGCACAGCATCAAGACGGAAGGATGAGAATAGCAAGTACCGCCGAAAAGGTTATATATGAGCTTGTGCTGCACGAGGGCGGACATCGAATGAGACAGCTTGCTCCTACGGAGTTTGGTGTTCTTATGAATGCGCTTTACGAAAGAGCCGCGCGCAGAAGCGCAAAGCTTGGTATGCCACATTACACAAGCCTTGATGCAGTAAAAGCCGAGCATGATAACGCAGGTATTATCATGGACACAAGCGGATATTTAGAAGAATTTGCAGTAAGAGAGCTTGAAACTATTTTTTCAAGCGCAGAAGAATTTAACAAGTGGTATGCGGAGATAAGCGGAAATCAGCAGGTAAAAACCGCGTGGGAAAGATTTGTGGATTGGATTCATAAGGTCGCGGAGAATATAAAGACGGCTTTGGCACAAACCAAAATGACAAAAGCGGAAAGAGCTGAAGCGAAAAGAGCGCTTGTCGAGCTTGAACGCATTAAAGAACTTTACACCAACGCATTCAAGGCGGCAGAAAATGCCGCCGCAGAGAGGGCGAAGACGCAGGCTAAACAGAGTGCAGAGACAAAGGCGGAAGCGAAAGTACAAAATAATACTGCCGCAGAGGGCAGAGTGAGCTTTGATTTGAGTAAAACAACAGAAAAAAACAAGAATAACAAGCGGCAAAATACCCAAAATCGTTTTTACTCACAGTTGGATAGTTGGGACGGTGAAACCACAGGCTTTTCATTCGTGCTTGGAACAACTTCAAAAGCCTTAATAGAGGCAAAAATTCCTAACAAGCAGATACGCTGGGATGCTTCAAAAATAAAAACTCTTTTGAACAAACACAATGGTATGACATTAGACACGGTAAGACAGATTCCGAACCTGTTAGAAAACCCTGTTATTGTCATTGATTCAAAGAAAAATACGAACGCTAGAATAATTATGGGTGATTTGCACGATGCAAATGGCAAACTTGTTACAGTAGTGTTGCTGCTAACGCCTACAAGCAAAAAAGGAAATCAGTTAGATGTTATTAAAGTATCATCGGCACAGGGGAGAAGTCATATTGAAAGCCTTTTCAGAAAAGATGATGGAAGCGATGTTAAAATTTGGTTTTTAGACAGAAAAAGAATCCAGAGTTGGCTGAATGTTAATAGGCTACAATTGCCGTTACACAGTTTCAACTTGGATTCCAATAATAATATATCACAACTATCCCCAGATGTCAAGAGTAATTTTTCCCTCAAAGAAGAAAATTCCTCGAATGTTCTTGAAAAAAAGGGGGGGACGGAGTATAATAAAAACAAAAGTTATTCGCTAAAAAATTGGCGTACGGATTTGAACGCTACGCAGTTTAAAGAGGTAGAAACCCGGCTTCGTCAGGTTGATAATCACGAACCGCACAGAATCGCAGATACGGATGGATGTTGGTATAAAGGCAGAATTGACGGAAAAGATTTGTTCGTTATATACAGCACGGCTACACCGGGCAATCCTACTATCCTGTACGAAAGAAAAGGTGCAGGGGCGAACATAGAGCAAAATATTTTGTTGACTTTGTTGGAGGAAATAGAAAATGGAGAAAGTGATGACAGAAAATCAGCGTATGTTGACTGGGTATCTCGCGGCGGTTGGATGCAGAAGGTCAACGGTAGTCAAAATAATCCGGGAAACTTGGGAACCGGAAGACACAATCAAAATGCTGGAGTTTTGCCGGGACAATCCCAACGCAACGGAAGCGCAGCTTTCTGGAATGTCATCGAAAATTTACGCAGAACGGAGCAAAAGAGATATTCACTAAAATACGGAACGCCTACTGAGCAACAAGACACAGAGATAGCAAAAGAAAAAGGTGTACGAAGCGCAGGGGTAACGACAAAAAATGCACAAAAAAACCCCGACACGGATGACGGTGTTGACTTTTCTTTGAAAAACAAGAATTTGACTATTAATAGTCGTATTCCTTATGTTGTGAGTGAAGACTACATTGTCGTTACAAACGGTGATAAAACAGCTCTAAACAATCTCATATCAAAGGTTGGGGATATCTCGAGGGGAACATACAAAAACTATGCTACTGAATATAGTGCATCTATAACATCGGAAACAATAGGCAAGGCAATTAACCCAACACATAATAAATTTAATCAGTTTAACGATGCCTATATCCGAAACTTGAACGCTATGTTGAAGTTGCCTGAACTGTTTGAGAATGCGGTCTATGTTGATTCGAAAAACCCGCAAAAAACAAAAAACCAAAATAAGGCTATCAAGGGATATCATCATTTTGTCGCGCCGATATTTATGGATGGCGGAGAATATAGGGCGTTGATAACAGAAAGGGAAAAACTAAAATCCGATACGATTTATGTGTTAAGGGTAGAAGTGTTACCAAAACAAAAAAGGCACACTCGATTGGCAACACAGCAAAATGCTGGTGGTTCCCAATGGTTGAGTGCACCTTTTGATATTAGTGTATCAGAACTTGTCAAAGATGTCAAGATAAAAAATTATGATACCAACATAGAGGACACATACAATGGGAAGGATGTTCAGTTTTCTCTCAAAGGCACAAACAACATAAGCACCAAAGACCACAAGGAACTGACAGAGATAATTGGGTACTTAAAAGGCGAGTTTGAAATCACGAAGTTTCCAAAGGCAGACCAAAAGAAGCTTGCGAAAATGACAAAGGACATCCTGAAGGAGTATAACAGCCGTGCGGGCTATGACGAGACTTTCAAAGCGATTGACGAATTGTATCAGTACATGGCAAACGGCGAGGAAGGGCATCCGCCTGTTTGGGACGATGTTTACGGCAGATACTTTTTGATAATAGGTCAGGAAA
>JAZSDW010000057.1:0-41637 GCA_045531355.1 Clostridia bacterium
TTTTCTTTTTTCAGACACATAAAAGGCTCTCCTTTCTTATGCTACATCAAGGGTGCAAAAAGCCGCAAAAGACTTTGCAAAAGCCGGGAAACGGGGCCAACCTTTGTGTCTGCCGGCTGGATTTCGCGGCAGCGTGCGACCGTATCGAGAAAGTCGTTTCTTATATCGGCGATAGAGCTTGTCTCGTAGAGTTTGACGCCGCATTCAAAGTGCAGATAAAGGCTTCGAAAATCCAAATTTACTGTGCCGACGGTCGCAATCCGGTCATCAACAACAAAGGTTTTTGCGTGGTTAAAGCCGCCGCTATATTCGTAAATACGGACACCGCCGGCGAGCAGCGCGGGATAGTAGGAACGGGTGGTCATATGCACGAGCCGCTTGTCCCATTTTTCCGGCGTCAGAATGCGCACATCCACACCGCTTTGTGCCGCCGTGGTAAGGGCGGAAAGCATGCTGTCATCAATAATCAGGTAGGGCGTGGAAATATAGAGATAGCGCGTGGCGGCAGAAATCATTTGCATGTATACACGCTCGCTGACATGGTCGCGGTCAAGCGGCGTATCGGCATAGGGCTGGACAAAGCCGTCCTGCACGGGTAAATCCAAGATGCTGGGGAAATATCCGGAAAAATTCTCTTTTCCGCCGGGGGCGGCAGTTGACCAAAGCTGAAAAAACATCACTGTAAGGCTCCATGCGGCGGCACCTTCCACGCGCACGGCGGCATCGCGCCAATGGCCGAAACGGGGGAGGCGGTTTATATATTCATCTGCCAGATTTACGCCACCCGTGTACGCAATTTTTCCGTCGATAACCGCAATTTTTCGATGGTCGCGATTATTTTGCGTCGCGGTTAGAAATGGCCGGAAGGGATTAAAAACGGCGCATCGAATCCCCCTTTTCTCCAGATTTCTTTTAAAATGCGCCGGCAGAAGCAGAAGGCAGCCCATGTCGTCATACAGAAAGCGGACCTCAACGCCCGCAGCTGCTTTTCGCTCTAAAATCTCTAAAATCGAGTCCAGCATTTCGCCCGGCGCCACAATGAAGTATTCCAGAAAAATGTAGCGTTCGGCCTTTTCCAAATCGGCTAAAAGCGCCGCAAACTTTGCTTCGCCGCTCGGGAAATAGCTGGTTTTCGTATTCCCATAGACCGGAAAGCCGGAGTGCGTGGAAAGCGAGGTGAGCTGCGGTGCATATTCCGGCATTTTTTGGATTGCTTCGTCCAAGGCGTTTCCGGCGAGCGGGAAAAGTGGACGCAAAGGCTCGGCCGAACGATGCAGCCGGTCGGTCGAAGCCTGCAGACGGTAAATTACATAGAAGAGCCCGCCGAAAATGGGCGCGACCAGAAACAGAATCGACCAGGTAAGTTTATAGCCGGCCGTATCGGGCTGCGTAATGACATAAAGCACCGCTAAAGAGCTTACCAGATTCAAAAGAGGACTTAAAAGGGGAAAGGTGCGCAGGCCGTTTTGCAAAAGAAGAACGGCAAAGAAAATCTGCAACACCAAAAGCAACGCTACTAAAAAGCGGCGATGCAGTAAAAACCGAAAGCATTTTTTTAGCATAAGTGCTCCTTTCTTTAGTCAGTTCATGGCAAAGCGGCGGTAGAGGCGCTCTGTGGCCATGCGAATTTGGGGGTATTTTGAAAGCGTGGGGTCATCCGCTGTAAGCGCGCTTGCAAGGGCAGAGGCGCGGGAAAGACAGGCACTATCCGCAAAAAGGTCGGCATAGGCAAGCTGGACATCGCCGTGTTGTCTTGTGCCGAAAAATTCACCCGGCCCGCGCAGGCGCAAATCGGCCTCAGCAAGCCGAAAGCCGTCCGTTTCCTTTTGCAGCGTTGCAAGCCGCTCTTTTGCCGTGGCCGTTTTGGGATTAGAAACTAAGATGCAGTACGATTTCTCCGTACCGCGCCCCACGCGCCCCCGAAGCTGGTGGAGCTGGGAAAGGCCAAACCGCTCGGCGTGTTCAATTACCATGATGGTTGCATCCGGCACATCCACGCCGACTTCTACAACCGTTGTGCTCACTAAAATTTTAGGCCGTCCGGTTGAAAAGCGTTCCATAATTTCCTCTTTATTTTTCATGCGGCCATGCAGTGCCAGAATTTCCTCTTCTTTAAATTCACAGGCAATGGAAGCGGCGTATTCCATAACATTGCAAAGCGCCTCGTCCTCGTTTCCTTCTGCAAGCGGACATAAAATGTAGGCGCGATTTCCCTTTTCGAGCGCTTTGCGAATAAAGGCATAAATGCGTTTCCGGTATGTGGGCGGAACGCAGTAGGTTTCAATTGGCTGGCGTCCGGCAGGGCGGGAAGGCAAAACCGAAACATCCAAATCGCCGTAAAAGGCGAGAGAAAGGGTACGCGGAATGGGCGTGGCACTCATAACGAGAATGTGGGGCGCGGGAGAAAGCGAGGAGAGAAAGCCGCGCTGGCGGACGCCGAAACGGTGCTGCTCATCGACCACTGCAACCGCTACGCGTGAAAGCGGAAGTTTTTCATTTAAAAGCGCTTGCGTGCCGACAATAATCTCTGCGCTTCCGTCCCGGATTGCCGATACTGCCGCGCGACGCTCGGCGGGAGTAAGCCGGCCGGTTAAAAGACAAATATTCATTTGCGGTAAAAGGCGGCGGAGCGAAGAAGCGTGCTGCCGCGCCAGAATTTCCGTGGGCGCAAGCAAAACGCCTTGTTTTCCACTTTTGGCGGCAACATAGAGCGCCGCGGCTGCAACAACCGTTTTGCCGCTGCCGACATCGCCCTCAAGCAGGCGATTCATCGGCCGTCCGCTCTGCATATCCCGGCAGATTTCCTGTATGGCGCTTTTCTGGCCGTCGGTAAGGACGAAGGGCAGAGCAGACAGAAAATCTTGCATGTCGGCCGTAAGGGGAATCCCTTTTTGTGTCTGGAGACTTTTCCGCTGCATTTGCATACCGACCGAAAGAAGGAAAAGCTCCTCAAATTTCAGCCGCTCCAGCCCTTTTTCGGCTTCTGGAAGGGATTGGGGCTGATGCAGGGCGAAAAGCGCCTTTCCGATGGGATAGACGCCGGCCGCCTCTAAAAGGGGCGGCGGCAGAAGGTCCTGCATTTCAGAAAGGTAGGCAAGCGCACCTTCAATCGCTTGCAGAAGAAGCCCCTGGCTTACACCCCCGCCGGCGGGATAAATGGGCACGATGCGTCCGATTCGCTGGGCGGCCATACCCGGTGCCGAAAAAAGAGGTGAAAACATTTGCAGCCGGCTTCCTGCTGTCGACACTCTGCCGTAGAAGGTATACACGGCGCCGGGGCGAAGGGCACGGGCAAGATACGGCATGTTTTGCCAAACGAGGTGCAAAATTCCCGTTCCATCCGATACCGATGCGGCATAGAGCGTTTTCCCCGGCTTTTTGATAACGCGCAACGGCGCAAGAAGACGGGCGCAAATGGCGACTTTCTCGCCGTCATAAAGGTCGGCAATCGAATGGATGGTTTCCCGATCCTCGTAGCGGATGGGCGCATGCAGCAAAACATCCTCCACGGTGTAAAGACCGAGAGATTCTAAAAGCTTCTTTTTTTTCGGGCCAATGCCGGGCAGAAGATCTACTCCCTTTTTGAGGTTGTCCATTCCATGCTCCTTTAAAATCAATTTTTACACATATTTTTTTATACTTTACGCATACTAGGGGAAACATTTCGTGTCGTTTTGAAAAAACTTTCCCCTCGCGGTTTCAAGCAACGGACTCTTCTTTCAGTATACACAAAAAATGGAAAGAAAGCAAGACTCGAGGCGAAAAAAGGAGCAAGATATGATTATTTCCGGCGTGCGTACATTCATTTTGTATTTTGCCGTTATTGTAGCAATGCGCCTGATGGGCAAACGGCAAATCGGCGAGATGCAACCGTTTGAGCTTGTGGTGACCTTAATGCTCAGCGACCTTGCCGCCGTTCCTATGCAAGAAACAGGAATTCCGCTTCTTTCTGGGCTTGTACCGATTTGTGTTTTGCTGATTTTGGAAATTTCCCTTTCCTATATCAGTTTAAAAAGCAAGCGGGCGCGCGCCTTTCTTTTAGGGCGTCCGGCCATTTTAATCCGAAAAGGGAAGCTGGATGAAAGGGAGATGCGGCGTCTTCGGATTAATGTTGATGATATTCAGGACGAGCTTCGGAAAAAGGACATCGCGAGCATCAGCGAGGTCGAGATTGCGATTTTGGAAACGGACGGCAACATCAGCGCGTTTCCGATGTCAAGCGGCACGAGTCTTCCGTATACCCTCGTCAGCGATGGCCGTATTATCGAAAATAATCTGAGAAAAAGCGGTGTTTCAAAGGAAAAGCTTCTGGATATGTTGGGCGGCGTCCGGCCGGAGGATGTGCTGGTGGCAACCTATACAAAAGAGAGCGGGCTTTCCTATCAGAAAAAAGAATGACGAAAGGAAGAAGAATATGCGAAGCTTTGTATGGAGTCTTGTTTTTGCTGCCGTTTTACTGGGTGCAATGTATGGGTATAAGGTGTATTTAAACGATGTAAGCGAGAACCTTTTAACCCTTGTTGACCATCTGGACGCGGCAGCGCGCGAAGAGGATTGGGAGAGCGCGGAAACGGCAACGGATACGCTGGCGGATGCTTGGGAGAAAACGGGGCCTCGCCTGGCGCTTTTTACGGACCATGATGCGCTTGACGATGTAATGCAAACGGTCGCAGAACTGAAGGGGTATCTGCGCTTTCGGGAGTCGGCAGAATTTATGGCGGAAACGGAAACGCTCCGCGCGCTTTTAGAACACATTCCGAAACGAGAAGCCCTCACCATTTACAATATTTTTTAAGGAGAGAAGTTCCCATGAAAGCAATTATTATGGCTGGCGGCGAGGGAAGCCGTCTGCGTCCTCTGACCTGTGGCATCCCAAAGCCTATGGCGCCGATTATGAATCGTCCGGTAATGGAGCACATTATTCTGCTTTTGAAACAGCACGGCATTCGGGATATTGGCGTTACACTTCGTGTACATCCCGAGCAAATCCGCGACTACTTCGGCGACGGTACAGCCTTTGGTGTGCACCTGACCTATTTCCTGGAGGAAACGCCGCTTGGAACGGCGGGGAGCGTAAAAAACACGGGCGATTTCTGTAAGGAGGATTTTCTTGTCATTAGCGGCGATGCGATGACGGATGTAAACCTCGGGGACTTTATTTCCTTCCACAAGGCCAGTGGTGCTGAGGCGAGCCTTCTTTTAAAGCACATGGACATTCCTCTCGAATACGGTGTGGTAGTCACGGACGAGCAGGGAAAAATTAAAAGATTTTTAGAAAAACCGGGCTGGAGTCAGGTGTTCAGCGACACGGTAAACACCGGAATTTACCTTTTAAAGCCGTCTGTTTTGTCGCTGGCCGAGCGCATGCCCTGCGATTTTTCGGGTGATATTTTTCCAAAGCTTTTAGAGAAGGGACGCCCGCTTTACGGGTATGTGGCAGACGGATACTGGTGCGACATCGGCGACCTCGACGCCTATCGTCATTGTCACTATGACATTTTTGCCGGAAAAACAAAGGCTGTGCGTGCGGCTTCAGAAATCCGGCCCGGTATTTATGCCGAAGAGGGCGCAGTAATTGAAGCGGGCGCAGAGCTGCATGCCCCGCTCTTCATTGGGAAAAAGGCGCATATTGAGAGCGGCGCGCGCATAGACGGCTACACCGCAATTGGTGAGGGGTGTCATATAAGGAGCGGTGCTTCGATTAAGCGTAGCGTGCTTCTTCCCGGCGTAACTGTTTCCAAAAATGCGCAAATTCGGGGCAGTATTTTATGCACACATAGTTTCGTGGGAGAGGGCGCGGCTTTATTCGAGCAATCGGTTTTAGGGGAGGAAAGCAAGGTCGGTGCGGAAGCCGTGGTGCGGCCCGGCGTAAAAATCTGGCCGTATAAGGCGGTGGGGAATGGTGAAATTCTTTCCGAGAGCCTCGTTTGGGGGAACGCCGCGACGGACGCCCTCTTTCAGGAAACCGGACTTTTGGGCGATTACGGCACGCAGATTCTGCCCCAAACGGCACTCCGGCTCGGCCGTGCGATGGGAACGCTGTTTGCGGGCCGATGCGGCATAGCCGCCGATGGCGATGCCGCAAGTTTGGTGCTGAAAAAAGCGATTTCGAGCGGTCTTATGGCAAGCGGAAGCACGGTGTTTGACTTTGGGAATCAGCCGCTTCCCATTACGCGTTCGGGCGTTCGGGTATACGGCCTTTGCGGCGGGGTGCATGCTTCTGTCCGTGAAAACCGGGCGACCATAACGGTGATAGGAAAAGACGGCGCGTTTCTAAGCCGCGAAGCGATGCGGAAGCTGATGGGGCTTTATCATCGAGAGGATTTTAAAAGCGTAGAGTCCGGCGCCGTTTTACCGCCGGAGGACGGAAGGGATTACAAACTCTATTATCTCCGCCAGCTTCTTAGGGGCATGCGAAAGACAAACGGAACGCGCGTGATTGCCGCCGCTTCGCCGGATGGAAAACGGCTTTTGGCCGCTGCGGCTGCAGAGCTTGGCTGGCATTTGTTTTTAGAAGAGGAGGCGCCAAGTGTATCAGATTCAGCCGGCATGCGCCGGTTTGCCGAGCAGGTGCCGGCAAAAGGCTGTAGGCTGGGAGCGGTTTTAAGCCCGTCCTGCGAACGGGTGCTCCTTGTGGACGAACGCGGGCGGCGGTTGGAATCGGAGGTCTATGAAGCTCTTTCTGCACTCATTGTCATGCGGCAATATCCCGGTGCGCGCATTATTGCCGGTGCCGGAGCGCCCTCGGCCATCGAAGCGCTTGCAGAGCGATATGGTGCCAGCGTAAGGCGGACGAAAGCTTCCCCCATAGACAGATTCGAGGCACTTTCCGGCGGCGGGCCGGCGGAAGAGGCGCAGCGCACGCTGCAGTTCGATGGGGTTGGCGCGCTTTTGCACATTGTGGACTTTCTCGAAAGGGAGAATACCACGCTTTCCGCGCTTCTCGCCGAAATCCCGCCCATTTATATCCGGCAAAGTGCTGTCCCCTGCGCGCCGGGGGAGCGGGGAAGGATTATCCGTATGCTTTCCCGCATGGTACCGGAGGCCGATACGCTCGACGGCGTAAAAATCCGGGAGAAAAACGGTTGGGTGCTCATTCTGCCGGACGGCAACATGCCGGCGTGCCGCATTATTGCTGAGGGAAGCCGAGAGGAATATGCCCGGGAACTTACCGATTTATATGACGAAAAAATCCGGGAAATTCTCAAGAAAACGGAAACAGAATAGACGCAGAACGCTTTTTTACAAACGGAATATAGTCCCCCTGTCTTTTTTTGCAATTTCTTGACAAGGGGATTTTTTTATTGTATAATAATTATATATATAAAGAAACCAAGCGGGGGTACAAAAATCATGCAAAAGCTGATTTTGATTATTGAGGACGAAAAGCCCATCGTTGACATTTTGAAATTTAATCTGGAGCGGGAAAACTATAAGGTTTTGTATGCGCTGGATGGTGAAGAAGGGCTTTCCCTTGCGTTGACGAAGGCGCCGGATTTAATTCTTCTGGATGTCATGCTTCCGGGGATGGACGGGTTTGATGTTTGTCGCCGCGTGCGGGAAAAAAGCCGCGTGCCGATTTTGATGCTGACAGCCAGGGACGAGGAGCTCGACAAGGTGCTGGGGCTTGAAATGGGTGCGGATGATTATATTACAAAGCCGTTCGGCGTGCGGGAACTGATGGCGCGCGTCAAGGCACATCTGCGGCGTACAGAGGCTGTGGAAGAAAGCCGGGAGGACGAGGTGATCCGCTTTGGCGATTTCTGTATCCTTTGCAACCGGTATGAAATTACAAAGGGTGGCGAGACAGTGGAGCTTACGCTTCGCGAATTTGAGCTGATTAAATTTCTCGCGCAACAGCCCGGCCGCATTTTTACGCGCGAAAACCTTCTTGAACAGGTCTGGGGCTATGCGTATTTTGGCGAGGTCCGCACGGTGGATGTCACCATCCGGCGGCTCCGCGAAAAAATTGAAGAAAATCCGGCTGAGCCGCGGCATATCATTACAAAGCGCGGCGTTGGCTATTATTTGAAGGCAGACTAATGTTTAAGAGTATTCAATGGAAGATTCTGACGGTGTTTCTTCTGCTCGTCGTTTCGGTTATGCTCGCCGTGGGGACCTTCCTTCTTAGCAGTATCAGCACCTATTATCATGACGAATTCCGGACGCAGATGGAATCGGCGGTCTTTACTGCCGATTTAACCGCCCAGCTTTCACAGGCGGCAACGGCCGAGGCCCCTGTTGAGGCCATGCGAACGCTTCTCGACAGCTACACGGGGCGAATGGGAATCGACTCGTATCGGAATTTTTATATTCTCCGCGGTAATGACGGGGGCATTTTGTATGCGTCGGACGAGGAGGGCACGGTTTCGGCTACCGGGAATGTGCTGGCGGCGCTTTCCGGCGCAGTCGGCGGCGCGGTGGACCGGAGCGGCGTGGTGATGGATTATGCCTATCCCGTAAAGGAAGGCGGACGCGTAGCTTATATTGTCTATGTCAGCGACACCAAGGAAGAACTGTATGGCATTATGGAAAATATTTTCACCATTATTTTCTGGGGCCTTCTTCTGGGGCTGGGGCTGGCCGTTCTTTTAGGCCTGATTTTATCCCGCACAATTACGGCGCCGATTGCTTCGCTGAAAAAGCGGGCCGAAAAAATTGCGGCAGGGGATTTTGACAGTAAAATTGAGGTGCGGCATGCCGATGAAATCGGCGAGCTAACAGGCTCATTTAATACAATGGCGGCAGAGCTTCAGCACACGCTGGCGGATATCGCCGCCGAGAAGAACAAGGTTGAAACGATTCTGACCTACATGGCAGACGGCGTTATGGCCTTCGGGCGCGACGGCAGCGTGATGCACATAAACCCTGCGGCACAAAGGCTCCTTTCGCTCAGTGAAGCAGGGGAACCGTTTGATTCGCTCTTTGCACGGCTGGAGGCGGGGATCAGCCTTAACAGTCTTTTGTATCTGGAAACCGACCATACAGTTGAAAAAACCATTTCGATTGGAAAACAGCATTTAAAAGCCTACTTTGCGCTTCTTACGATGGAAAAGGGGCCGGCCAGCGGCGTCGTTGTCGTTTTGCAGGACATTACGGAGCAAAAACGGCTCGATAATTCCCGTCGGGAATTTGTGGCGAATGTGTCGCACGAGCTTCGCACGCCGCTGACGAATGTAAAAAGCTATGGCGAAACGCTGTATGAGGCGGCTGCGGACGGCACGATGGAGAAAAATTTCCTCGGTGTTATCTGCGGGGAGGCCGACCGGATGACGCGCCTTGTGCGCGACCTTCTGATGCTTTCTCAGCTTGATTATGGCCGCGCGATACAAAAAGCACCGTTTTCTCTGCCGGCACTGACGGAAAGCGTCGTAGAAAGGCTTCGCATAGAAGCTGACAAAAACAACCAGATGCTGACCTTTACCAATGATGCCCCGCAGATGCCACTGGTAAACGGTGATAAGGACCGGGTGGAGCAGGTGCTCGTTAATGTGGTGTCCAACGCCATTAAATATACGCCGGAGCACGGAAGAATTGGAGTTGTATGCACCGCACGGCTTACCGAAGCGATTGTTACGGTAACCGATACCGGCATCGGGATTCCGGAAGCGGACCTTCCGCGCATTTTTGAACGGTTTTACAGGGTGGATAAGGCGAGAAGCCGTAAAATGGGCGGTACCGGACTTGGCCTTGCCATTGCCCGCGAGATTATAGAAGCGCATGGCGGCCGCATTTCTATCCGGAGCGACGCCGGCCGCGGCACCACGGTGCGGGTGCTTTTGCCGATTTATGGCGCACCGGAAGAGAAGTCGGAGGCATAGGATGAACATATTAGCGCTTGAAAGTGCGGCCCTTTCCGCAGGTGCGGCCGTTTTAGAAGATGGGATTTTAAAAAGTGAACAGTTTGTCAACAGTGGACTTACGCATTCACAAACGCTTTTGCCGCTCGTAGATGCGGCGCTTGCGGGAGCGGGAAAAACGGTAGCGGATATGGACGCGATTGCCGTAAGTGCCGGCCCCGGCTCCTTTACCGGCGTCCGGATTGGCATGGGTTTGGCGAAGGGCCTTGCGCTTGGCGCAGGGAAGCCGGTCATCTGCGTACCGACGCTTTTGGCGCTTGCCTTTAATGTTTCCGCTTTCCCGGGCGAGATTGTGCCGATTATGGACGCAAGGCGCGGCGAAGTGTACACAGCAACATATCGCTGGGGGAACGGAAGGATGAAGGAGGTGCGTCCCATGCGGGCGATGCCCCTTTCCGAGGTTTTAGAAGAGGTGGAAAAAGCCATTTTTGTGGGCGACGGCGTCAGCGTACACCGCGCGGCCATCTCAGCAGCAAAGGGCGAATGCGCACAGTTTGCGCCGGCGCATCTTTGCTATGCGCGTGCAGCGTCAGTTGCGATGGCGGCTCTTTCGATAGAGCCGGTTTCTCCGCATGCAGCATCCCCGTTTTATCTGCGTCTTTCGCAGGCGGAACGGGAGTATATGGAAAAAGAGAAACACCAATAAAAACCGGAAAGCGTATTGACAAAAAATGGGTTTTAGAGTATTATAAAGAAAAAGGGAGAGAGTATGATTGTAATTGGAAGTGACCATGGCGGATACGAACTGAAGGAGTTTCTGAAAACACATCTTGCAGAGAAAGGAATTCCTTTTGTGGACATCGGGTGCAACGGGGAGCCGTGTGATTATCCCGATTACGCAAAGATGGCCGCAGCGAAAATTGCGAGCGGCGAATGCGACAAGGGGATATTATGCTGCGGAGCGGGCATCGGCATCTCTATGGCGGCCAACAAATGCCCGGGAATCCGTGCGGCGCTCGTTTCCGAGCCGGTTTCGGCGCGGCTTGCAATGGAGCATAACAAGGCAAATGTGCTTTGCTTTGGCGGCAGAATAATTGGAAAGCTTTTAGCGGCAGAATCGGTGGATGCGTGGCTTTCGGCGACCTTCCAGGGTGGCAGACATACGCGCCGCGTTGAAAAAATAGAAGGCTGAAACCTAAAAAACACCGGAAGTATTTTAGGCCGAAAGGAAGAGAAAGTATGAAGTGTCCGTATTGCGAAACGCAGGATAGCAAGGTGCTGGACTCAAGACCCACAGAAGAAGGCACGGCCATTCGCCGGCGCAGGGAATGTCTCGCCTGCAAACGGCGGTTTACGACCTATGAAAAAATCGAAGGCGTGCCGATTATGGTCATCAAGAAGGACAAGGGGAGAGAACCCTTTGACCGGGAAAAGCTGATGCGTGGCATCGTGAAGGCCTGCGAAAAGCGGCCGGTTTCCGTTGAAATTATGGAAAACATGGTGTCCACCATTGAAAACATTATTCAAAATTCACTCGATAGGGAGATTACCTCTACCCGTATCGGCGACCTGGTGATGGAACAGCTCAAAGGGATTGACGAGGTGGCGTATGTGCGCTTCGCGTCGGTTTACCGGCAGTTCAAAGATATCAACACCTTTATGCAGGAGCTTCGCAAACTGCTGACAGAGAAATAAAGCTGGAAATAGCCGTCTGCACTTTGTCGGCGGCGCAGAAAGGAACAAAATAGCATGACAAAAGTTAGAACCCGTTTTGCACCGAGCCCCACGGGCTATATGCACATTGGAAATCTTCGCACGGCGCTATATGCGTATCTTCTGGCAAAGGCGAAGGGAGGAGATTTTATCCTCCGGATTGAGGATACCGACCGGGAGCGGTATGTGGAAGGCGCCGTAGACCTTATCTATCATACGCTCGCAGAAACCGGGCTTGCGCATGACGAGGGGCCGGATGTAGGCGGCGCGTTCGGGCCGTATGTCCAGAGCGAGCGCATGGGGATTTACAAAAAATACGCCGAGGAGCTGGTGGAAAAGGGCGGCGCATATTACTGCTTCTGCACCAAAGAGCGGCTTGACGAGCTGCGTCAGAAGCAGGAGGCGCTGAAAATCCCATCGAAATATGATGGCAAGTGTGCGTCCCTTTCCAAAGAAGAAGTAGCCGCCCGCATCGCCGCCGGCGAGCCGTATGTCATCCGGCAGAAGATTCCGAAGGAAGGCTCCACCTCGTTTGATGATGCTGTTTTCGGCACCATTTCCGCACCGAATGATACGCTCGACGATGCAATTCTTCTGAAATCCGACGGGATGCCGACCTATAATTTTGCCAATGTTATTGACGATCATCTGATGGGCATTACCCATGTTGTGCGTGGAAGCGAGTATCTTTCCTCCACGCCGAAGTATAATTTGCTGTATCAGTCGTTTGGCTGGGAAATTCCGGAATATATCCATTGCAGCGCCATTATGAAGGATGCACACAAGAAGCTTTCCAAGCGCGAAGGCGATGCGTCCTATGCCGATTTTATCGAGAAGGGGTACTTAAAAGAAGCCGTTCTCAACTACATTGCGCTTTTGGGCTGGAGCCCTGGCGATGAGCGCGAGGTGATGAGCCTGGAAGAAATGGTGCAGCTCTTTGATGTGAAGGGTATCAGCAAATCCCCCGCGATTTTTGACGAGGCGAAACTGCGCTGGCTCAACGGCGAATATATACGCGCCCTTTCCCCTGCGGCATTTCACGAAAAGGCGCTTCCCTATTATGAAAAGTGCATTCACCGCGATGTGGATTTAGAGCTTCTCAGCGCGGTTTTACAGCAGAGAACCGAACGGCTTTGCGATATTGCGGAGCAAATTGACTTTATTGATGCGCTCCCCGATTACGAAAAGGAACTCTATTGCCATAAAAAGATGAAAACCGATACGGAAAATTCACTTACTTCTCTGAAAGCCATTCTGCCGCTTTTAGAAGGCATAAAAAGCTGGGATAAAGACACGCTCCATGCGGCGCTTTTGGGGCTGGCGCAGGAGATGGAGGTCAAAAACGGCATCATTCTTTGGCCGCTTCGCACCGCACTTTCCGGCAAAGCCTTTACACCCGGCGGCGGTATCGAGCTTGCAGCAATTTTAGGAAAAGACGAATCCATTACCCGCATAAAAAAAGGCATTGCCCTTTTAGAGGCGGAATAAAGGAGGAAGAACGGTGGAAACACAGCTTCGAAAAACGATGGGCGGCTATAAGCGTGCCGATGTGCAAAGCTATATAGACGAACTTGTGCAAAAATACGAAAAAGAGCTGGAGTGCGCCCGTGAGGAAGCGGCGGCGGCAAAGCGTGAAACCGAGGCGGCGCTTCGGGAAAATGCAAAGCTTTTTGAGGAACTTTCTGCGCTTCGTGCCGAGCGGGATTCCGTTTCCCGCGCAGTAATTGCGGCGCAAAAGGAAGCCGACGAAATTTTAACACGCGCGAAGGAGGAAGGCGAACAGCTTCTCGAAAAGAAGCGCGCCGAGATAGAGAGCGAAGAAGAGCGTCTTCGTGACCTGCAGGAAGAAATCCGTTCTCTGCGCCTTTCTGCGGCGGCTTCGCTTCGCAAATATGAAGCGAGCCTGCAAGAAATTCTGCCGGAAGAAGTGTAAACGCGTTTTCACAATCAAATACAAAAAAAGGCTGCGAAACATCGTGTTCGCAGCCTTTTTTGGATTTTCTATTTTTCCATCAGCGCATCGGCAAGTGCTTCAATTTCTGCCATATTTTCCTTGGAAGGGGCGGATTTAATATGCACGCCTGCGTCTAAAATCCGGAGATTCTTGCTGTTTTCCAGCATGGCACGAATTTTCTTATCTGCCACAGACGCCCAAGAGCCGTTTTCGATAATTCCAACAGTGCGGTTTTGGAAATTCCGCTCCGTCAGATGGTCTAAAAAGGATTTCATAAACGGGAAAATATCGGCATTATAGGTGGTGGTGGCGAGAACGAGCCGGTCATGCCGGAACGCATCCTCCACCGCTTCTGCCCAGTCCTCCCGGGCCAAATCTGCAACAACCACGCGCCCGCATCCGCGCTTTAAGAGGGCTTCTTTCAAAAGCAAAACGGCTTTCTCTGTTCCGCCATACACCGAGGTGTAGGCGATGAAAACGCCTTCCGTTTCCGGGGCATAAGATGACCAGGTGTTATATTTTTCTACATAATAGCCTATATTCTCTGAAAGCACAGGCCCGTGCAAAGGACAAATGCGGGTGATGGGAAGCGAAGCCGCTTTTTTCAAAAGCGCCTGCACTTGCGCGCCATATTTTCCAACGATGCCGAAATAATACCGGCGCGCCTCGCAGTCCCAATCCTCGTCCGTGTCCAGCGCGCCGAATTTCCCAAAGCCGTCAGCGGAAAAGAGCGTGCCGATTTCCGGCACGAAGCTTACCAAAACCTCCGGCCAGTGCACCATCGGCGCAGCGAGAAAAGTCAGCGTGTGTGCGCCGAGGGCGAGCGTATCGCCTTCGCCGACGACGAGCCCGCGGTCTTCAAAATCGGTTCCAAAAAACTGCGCCATCATGACAAACGCCTTCGAGCTAGCCACAATTCGGGCGGCGGGATAGGCTTCCATGAACGCGAGGATAGAACCGGAATGATCTGGTTCCATGTGGTGCACCACAAGATAGTCCGGCGTCCGGCCGTCGAGCGCTGTGCGCAGATTTTCGAGCCAGGCGGCACAAAACCGCTTGTCCACCGTGTCCATTACTGCCGTTTTTTCATCCAGGAGCAGATAGGAGTTGTAGGCCATGCCGTTTTCTACCGTGTATTGTCCCTCAAACAGGTCAATTTCATAGTCGTTTACGCCCACATGAATAAGCGCGTCTGTAATCTTCATGTTTACTCCTCCGAAAATTGGTCCTTTCCAACGCCGCAAAGCGGGCAAACCCAGTCCTCGGGGACATCTGCCCACGCCGTGCCGGGTGCTACACCGTTTTCCGGATCTCCGGTGGCTACATCGTAAACATACCCACAAACATCACAAGTATAACGCATAATAAGTTCCTCCTTAAAATAGATATACACTTAGTATACACAAAAAGGAAGAAAAATTCAAGCCCTACTCCAAATATATTTTCGAAAAAGCGCCCATTTAACAAAGTGGAAGTTCTTGACAAGCGGGACTTTTTTAGTATATAATAAACTAAAGAAAGGAAGGGATGCGGCGGTGCATTTTTGGGAATCGGTCTGGCGGTATCTCCATCTCGTGCGTCTTGGAGATGTTCTCGATATCATTATTGTTGCCTTTGCACTTTATAAGGGTGTAAAGCTTGTGCGGGAAACACGCGCACAGCAGCTTGTGAAGGCCATTGTAATTTTGCTTCTCATTTTGTGGGGGAGCACGCTTTTTGGCCTGCATACCATCACCTATATTCTGGAAAATGTGATGCAGGTGGGCTTTATTGCGCTTTTAATTATTTTTCAGCCGGAGCTGCGACGCCTTCTCGAAAAGGTGGGGCGAAGCAAAATCGGCAACATTTTCAGAACCAGTCAGGCCAATATCGACCACATGGTGGAAGAAATTGCGGAAGCCGCAACCTATATGTCCGCCCATAAAATCGGTGCGCTTATTGCAGTCGAGAAAAACACAAAAATCGGCGATGTAGCAGCCAGCGGAACGCCGCTTTCCGCAGATATTTCCGGCGCGCTTCTTATTAACATTTTCATTCCCAACACGCCGTTGCATGACGGCGCGGTAATCATTCAGGATGGGCGCATCAGCGCTGCCGGCTGTCTTTTGCCGCTGACACAGAATGATTCTTTGAGCCGTGAGCTTGGCACGCGACACCGCGCGGCGCTCGGGCTTTCGGAAACCTCGGATGCCGTTGTGGTAGTCGTTTCCGAGGAAACCGGAAAAATTTCTGTAGCGCGGGACGGGGATATGATTCGCAATCTAACGGGCGATACGCTCCGCCGCACACTTTATAAAAACCTTCTCGAGACGGAAACGCCAAAGGCCGCGGAGGAATTTCGGAAATGGAAGGAGATTCTGCAGTGGAAAAAAAGGTAAAAAAGCATGTAACACAGATTGTGTGCGTTCTTTGCGCCATCGGCCTTTGGTCTTATGTGACCTACACGGAGGACCCGGAGATGCAGGTGTGGGTACGCAATATTCCGGTTTCCTATATTGGTGCAGAAACGCTCTCGGAGAAGGGAATTACTTTTACGGAAAAAGAGGAGCCGGAGGAAATTCATGTTAAGGTTTCCGGCCGGAAATCCTTTTTGCGGCGCCTTCGCGAAAGCGATGTGCACGCGAGCGTAAATTACACGGGGATTGCGGCTGCAGGAGAGCATGTTCTGCCGATTCAGGTCACGATTTCGCAAAGAGATTTGTGGGTAACGAAGCTTTCGCAAAGCACGGTGGAGTGCGCCACCGATGTATCCGTCACGGTAGAAAAGACCGTTTCGGTTTCTGCCAAAGGCGCAGAAGAAAAGGGCCTTCGTGATTTTGCGCCATCACCGCAGACGGTACGCATTACCGGTGCGAAAAGTACGCTGGAGCATGTGAAGCCCGCCGTATTTCTGGACTTTACAGAAGATGCGGTCGGGAGCACGCAGAAGGTTACGCTTTTAAGAGAAGATGGAAAACCGTATACCGGAGGGGATATTAAAATCGAAACGGAAACGGTGACCATATCCGCAACGCGAGCGCTTCCGATTGAAATTGAAGCGGCGAACACGCCGCCGGGCGGTGAGATTCGCGAGGTAGTTTGCGAACCGGACATGGCGCCGGTGCGCGGGGAGCTTGATGCGCTGCTGGAGGCTGGCCCGGTGCGGGGTGCCTACAAGGTGTGGGTTGATTTTTCAGCCACGCCGGCGCAAAGCGGAGCAGTGGCACTTGTGTATCCGGAGAATGTCACGCCGCTTGGAACGACGACGGCGCGCGCAACCTTTCATGTTTCTGAATAAGTTAAAAGCGTCCACTCCAGAGTCTGGAGCGGACGCTTTTTTGTACCTAGTCAGCTTTCCGCAGTCAAAAGGTCGTGCAGTGTGCGGATGTTCTGGAGGATAAAGGTGGGCTTTTCCTCGCTTTTTTCGACATCTTCCATCGTGCCTTCGCCGCTTAACACAAAGAGCGTGTCAATGCCGGCGTTGTAGCCGCAGGCAATGTCGGTATACAGCCGGTCGCCAATCATGACGGCATCTTCCGGCAAAAAGCCGGTTTTCGCAAGGGCAAGCTGCACCATGTCCGGCTGGGGCTTTCCGATAAAATAGGGGAGGCGACCGGTGGCGTTCTTCAGCATCTGGCTGACAGAGCCGCAATCCGGTACGCTGCCAAACGCGGTGGGGCAAACGAAATCCGGATTGGTGGCGATATAGTCCACGCCATCGCGCACTAAAATCCGGGAGGCATCCTCGAGCTTCTGGAAGGTAAGCTCAGTATCAAAGCCCATCAGAAGGCAGTCCACATCCTCGTCCGGCGTGGTTGTGAGCGGAAAATCCTGGAGTTGGGCACGAAACGAGCGGGTGCCGAGCGCATAAATTTTCCTATACCGCTTTTTTGCCAGATAGACCGCGGTGGCATGCACCGAGGTCAGAAAATCATCTTCCGCAGCCGGGATTCCCATCTTCGCCAGCTTTTCGACATAGGTTTCCACGCCGCGGGAGGAATTGTTGGTTAAAAACAAATATCGTCCACCTGATTTCTTTACATACTGAAGGAAATCCAGCGTGCCGTCAAACAGGTTGTTGCCGAGATATATGGTGCCATCCATATCCAGAAGGAAAAGTTTTTTCTTTTTTAAAGCTTCGTACATAGCGCATATTCCTCTCATCTTCTCTTATTTTTTCAGTACATCATGTTTCAGAAGGGAGCGCAACCCTTCGGGAAATATTTTTTAAAAACCGCTGTTTTTGCCAAAAGGGGCTTGACAAAAGCGAGAGAAAGCATTACAATATAATGAGGTGGAGGTATGTCCACTTTTGAAAGAGCATACATAATAAAAATTCATCAAGGAGGTGGGAAAGCGTATGCAAGGCATTTTAATTGGTCTCGGCGTTGGCGTTATTGTTGCGATTTTAGCGGCTATCGTGAGTTTTAAACTCGGCATTTCGCACCGCAAAAAAATTGCGGAAGCAGAAATCGGCAGTGCAGAGGAAAAAGCGAAGCGCATTGTAGCGGATGCGCAGAAGGCGGCAGAAAGCAAAAAACGCGAAGCGCTTGTGGAGGCCAAGGAAGAAATTCACAGAAACCGCGTCGAGTATGACAAAGAAGTGCGGGAACGCAGAAGTGAAATTAATCGCCAGGAGCGCCGTATTCAGCAGAAGGAAGAAACGCTGGACAAGAAGACGGAAGCTCTGGAACAAAAAGAAGAACAGCTTGCAAAGAAGAACAGCGAGCTGGACACGCAAAAAGAGGAATTGCAAAAACTGAAGCAGACGCAAATTGAACTGCTTGAGAAAATCTCCGGGCTTACCGCGGAGGAAGCCAAAGACTATTTGCTCAAAAATATTGAGAGCGAGGTTCGCCACGAAACGGCCATGATGATTAAGGAAATCGAAGGCCAGGCAAAAGAAGAGGCGGACAAGCGCGCAAAGAACATTCTGGGCCTCGCGATCCAGAAATGCGCGGCAGACCATGTCGCAGAAACAACCGTATCGGTGGTACCTTTACCCAGTGAGGACATGAAGGGACGCATAATCGGGCGTGAAGGAAGAAATATCCGCACGCTGGAAACCCTGACGGGCATAGATTTGATTATCGACGATACGCCGGAGGCCGTTATCCTTTCCGGCTTTGACCCTATAAGACGAGAAATTGCTCGTGTAGCACTTGAAAAGCTGATTGTGGACGGACGGATTCATCCTGCCCGCATTGAAGAGATGGTGGAACGCGCCAGAAAAGAGGTTGAAGAAACCATCAAGCAGCAAGGCGAGGAAGCTACCTTTGAAACCGGGGTACATGGTTTACATCCCGAAATGATTAAACTGCTTGGCAAACTGCATTTCCGTACAAGCTACGGGCAGAATGTTTTAAAGCACGCCATTGAGGTGTCGCACCTTTCCGGGCTTCTTGCCGGAGAGCTGGGCGCCGATGTGATGCTGGCAAAGCGTGCAGGGCTTCTGCATGACCTCGGCAAGGCCGTGGACCATGAAACAGAGGGAACCCATGTTACGATTGGTGTAGACCTTGCCAAAAAGTACAAGGAAAACCAGGATGTCATTCATGCCATCCATGCCCATCACGGGGATGTGGAGGCGACGACGCTGGTGGCCTCTATCGTACAGGCGGCCGATGCCATTTCCGCGGCTCGTCCCGGGGCAAGGCGCGAAAACATTGAAACCTATATCAAGCGTCTGGAAAAGCTGGAGGAGATTGCCGACTCCTTTAAGGGTGTGGATAAGTCCTATGCCATTTCGGCGGGGCGTGAAGTCCGCATCATGGTAAAGCCGGAGGCGATAGGCGATGACGATGCGATTATTATGGCCAGAGAAATTGTAAAACGCATTGAAAGCGAATTGCAGTATCCCGGTCAGATCAAGGTCAATGTGATCCGCGAAACGCGCGCGGTGGACTACGCAAAATAAAAAAAGGGAGCAGTTTTTACTGCTCCCTTTTTGTTAGGAAAACATGCGGAAGAAAAATATGCTATTTGTTTTTGTACAGAATTTTATGCGAAAGCGTATCCTTTTTTTCCTTCGGCCGCCGGTAGTAGCCGGCAAGATAGAAAAGGAGCGCCCAAAGCGGTATAATAAGGAGCACAAGCCCATAACCCGGCGTTACCCTATCCTCCGGCAAAAAGCCCATATACGGCCCGATGAAAATCCGGTACAGCGCACGCGCGGGTGCAGACCCCGGACGGCATAAAAGGTTCACATAGAGGAAAAAAAACGGAAGCTCACTATAAAGCCCGATGACAAGGCCTTTTAGCTTATAGTGCTTTTCTGTCGCATAGCTTTGCCGGTCGTGATGCCCGAGCTTCCAGATTGTATCGGCCGTGATGCCCAGATACAGCGAACAGACCATCAGCGAAAAAATCACAGGCCCCATAGAAAAGGAGTCAATAATCGGGATAAAAACCGGAATCATAACGAGCGTAATAAAGTTAAAAAGCAAACGCTCCCCAAAGAGCTTTGCCGCAAAAAGATTATGTTGTCTCATACAGTCACCTCAGTATTCAGTATACACAAAAAGAGAAAAAAGGTCAAGTCTAATTTTAGAAAAACAGTTGCAAAAGAGAGGCGGGTATAGTATAATGATTGCAAGCAAAGCTTGAAATCATCGATATGAATTCTTGACAGAATTCTCGATATCTCATAAATGACTCGATATGTGCTGTCGCACTCGATATGCCCTTACGGGCGAGAATTCATATCATATCGAGTTTGAGCGAAGTGAAAACATATCGATTTTACGAAGTAAAAATATCGAGCAACCTTTAGTTTGCATATCGACAAAAGGAGAATGAAATGGAGCAGAACAAAAATCAATTATTGCGTTCTTCATCTTCAATTGGTGCGAACATACACGAGGCAAAGTATGCACAAAGCAGATCTGATTTCATACATAAACTTGAGATAGCATTAAAAGAAAGTTCGGCAACTAAATTGTTCATTAATTTTATAATAATTTCATTAAAATGTATTTGATTCCTACCTGGTAATATATAAGCGGAGAAAGAGAGTGAAAGTATGCAAGCGCATAAAGCAATTATCCATGCCAATATCGTGCTGGAGGATGGGATTATCTTTGATGGAACTCTCATTATTTCGGGCGATAGAATTGTAGATTTCGGGCGGAAAGCCGATATAGAAATTCCGGCCGGCGCAGAGAAAATTGACGCAGAGGGCGCCTATGTGGGCCCCGGCTTTGTGGATATCCATATTCACGGCATAGGAAAAGATACCTACACATATTTCCGTGCACGGGAAACGGAAAACTATTTACTGCAAAACGGAACGACCTCTTTTTTGGCAACGCCGTATTATTCGCAGAATTTTGAAGAATTTATTGCGGCAATCCGTGCAGCCAAAGAAGCGATGAAAACGGTAAAAACCCTGAAAGGGCTCTATCTTGAGGGGCCGTATATCAATGTGAATTACGGCGCGTTTTCGCACTTAAATCCGTGGAGGCACCCTATCAATGCTGACGAATACAAGGTGTTTGTAGAGGAGGCAGGGACACTTGCAAAAGTATGGACAATTGCGCCCGAGAGAGAGGGGCTTGTGCCGTTCCTTGCGTATGCAAGGGAGATAAATCCGCATACGGTGTTCGCCGTTGGACATAGCGAGGCCACACCCCAGCAAATCCGCGATTTAGGAAAATACCGCCCCTCTTTGGAGACGCATGCGATGTGTGCAACAGGCTGCCTGCCTGTTCCGAAGGGATTAAAGAGCGCAGGGCCTGACGAATATTGCCTTGGCGAGGATGATGTATACTGTGAACTGATCAGCGATTCGCGTGGCATCCATGTAAGCCCCGAGCTGCAGCGGCTTCTCGTTCACAGCAAGGGTGTAAACAGAATCGTATTGATTTCAGACGCCACTTGTGCGGCAGAAACCTTCCCAGCGCCGCCGAGATGGGCAGATGTGCAGGATTTGAACTTTGACGACCATGGGGATGTGGCGGGAAGCAAGCTTACGCTTTCGATGGCTTGCCGCAACATTATGACGCATACAAATTGCGGCATCAGTCAGGCCTTTTTGATGGCTTCGCTAAATCCCGCGAAGGTGATTGGCCTCGACGGGGAAATCGGTTCCATCGAAAAAGGGAAAAAGGCCGATTTGGTTTTTGTTGACGATGTATTCCATATCAAAAAAGTTATGGTAGGCGGCGCTTTGTGCGAATTTTGAGGGAGAGATTAATTATGAACAGATTACAAGTAGGCTTTGCAAAGGTAAATATAAACCCCATTTTAGGGATAGGCATTTATGGATATTATGTCCCCAGATACGCCAAAGGCTTTTTGGATGACCTGGAGGCTTCTGCGCTGGCCGTTTCCGACGGGGAGAAAACGATACTCCTTTTTAGCGTGGATACAGGGGCAGTTGCCGCAGAAATTGCAGGCAAGGTATGCGAAGAAGTGGAAAAAGCAACCGGAATTCCAAAAGAAAATGTGTTTATTTCGGCATCGCACACGCACACAAGCCCGTTTTTAAGAAAAATGGATATGTTTGATGCACCCGAAGCCCCCATTTTGGAATACAGAGCGTTTTTTATCAAGAGGCTCGTGGATGCGGCTGTAATGGCCGTCGGCGATATAAAACCGGCCGTTATGGGGCACGGCATAGGGCAGGCGCCTGACCGGATTGCATATATAAGAAGATACAAAATGAAGGATGGTTCAACGATGACCTGTCCGCCCATTGAGGACCCGCAGATTGACTATCCGTTGGGGACGCTTGACCAAAGGGTAAATATTCTTCGCTTTGACCGGCAGGGGGAAAAGAGCATCGTTTGGTTAAATTACGGGCTCCATGCGGACACAATCGGCGGCGAGCTTTTATCTTCGGACTGGCCCGGCTGGCTTCGCAAAACGCTGGATAAGGCGCTTTGCGGCGCAGAATGTATGGTATTTATCGGCGCGCAGGGCGATGTGGGAAGCACTAATATTCACCCTACCGGCGGCGATATGAACGATACCGAAATCAGTTTCGACAATGAAATGAAAAGTCCCGGCATGGCACGCTTTATCGGCAGAGCGCTTGCAGGGACGGTGCTACAGGTGTACGACAAGGTGCATTTTGAGGATGTGGAAAGCATTGATGTGCTTCATAAAGAGGTTATAATTCCTGCGAACCTTCCCACGGCGGAAGAACTGGTAGTTGCAAGAAAGTACAAAGCACTTCACGAAGCGGGGAAGGATAGCGAAATTCCTTTTGAGGCAATGGAGCTTACCACGGTGGTGGCGGAAGCCATGCGCATGTGTAAACTAGAGAACGCCCCGGAAAACTTTATGTTCGACCTTATGGGCGTGCGAATCGGCAATGTTGCCATGGTCGGGATCCCGGGCGAGCCCTTTACCGAAATCGGTGTTAAAATAAAGGAAGTCGAAGGGTTTTCTGTCATTATGCCCTGTGCGCTTACCAATGGCGATGAGGGATACTTCCCGATGCAGTCGGCGTACGATGAAGGCGGATATGAAGCAAGATCCTCGGTGTTCCGTGCCGGCGTTGCCGAAAAGATTATTGATGGCGGCCGGCAGCTCCTGGAGGAACTTAGAAGAGGCTGATATTGGAGATGGGAATGTACAAAAAGATTATTTTTGATCTGGATGGCGTTATTACAACCGAACAAGCCTTCTGGGATGCGGCGGCACTTACGACTGCCGAATTTCTGGGGTTTCCGCTGGCACCACCACGCCGGCTTCGGGAAACGCTTTTCTATGGGGATCGGCTTATAAAGCTCGTTAAAAACCGGGGTGTAAATTCAAATTGGGATTTAGTGTATCTCGCATACGCATTTTGGGAAACGGACGGGGCAACCGTTTATGCCGACATTGCGGCAACGCCAGAGCGCGATTTTGCGCTTTACGAGGTGGCCGGCCGGAAACTTGCCGAAAAAACGGGGCAGCCGTTTGATAAGGTAAAGCGCGGCGGGGCCCTCTGGCAGGAAATGGCAGATTCTTTTCAGGAATGGTTTTTAGGGAGCGAAACATTCGCGCGCGTGTATCAAAAGCCACCGCGCGGAATCCGGCGAGGGCTCTGGGAAAGTGAGGAGCCGCTCGTGCCGCGAAAGACGCTTCTTGATACGCTCGGTGCACTTCAAAAAATGGGGGCACAGCTTTGCATCGCGACGGCACGCCCGCTTCCGGAAGGGCGCGAGCCGCTGGTAAGGTGGGGTGCGTTTCCGCTTTTTTCAGAAGCACATGCGATTACATACGACTATATCCGGACGGCGCAGGAGACGCTGGGCGTATCCGGCCTCGGGAAGCCGCACCCGTATATCTTTCTCAAGGCGTATTTCGGGAAGGATTTTCCGGATGCGCGGATTATCGACGGCACTTATCCAAAAGACTTTACGGATTGCTTGATTGTCGGCGATGCCGGCGCCGACCTTTTTGCCGCAAAGGCGATGGGCGCTGATTTTGCCGCAGTTTTAACCGGTGTCAGCGGCGAAGCGGGCAGGGAATTCTTTACAGAAAACGGAGCAAAATTTATTTTGCCGGATATTTCTGCACTTCCCGGTGCGTTACGAAACAGAGAGGAGAGATAAAAGTGAATGTAGCCAATTTGTTGACAATCGTGCGCATTGCCATGATTCCTATTGTCGGCTATATGTTTTCCTGCGAAGCGTTTGGAACGGCGGCCCTTCTCTTTTTTGCCGCCTGCCTTACAGATGTTGTTGACGGCTGGATTGCACGGCATTTTCACTTGATAACGGATTTTGGCAAAATTATGGACCCGCTTGCGGACAAAGGGATGCAGCTGACGGTGCTGGTGTCGCTGGCGCTTTGCGGCCGGATGCCACGCACGGCGGTCTATGTCATTTTGGGCAAGGAGCTTCTCATGTGCCTCGGCGGATGCCTTTTATATAAAAAGAATATCGTAGTGGCAGCAAATTGGTGGGGAAAGGCGGCCACGGTTGTGATTGCCACCTGCGTTCTCGCCGTTTTGCTTTTTTACGAACGCATGGCGTCCCCCATCCTCTTTTTAGTGCAATGGCTTCCCGTTGTGGCGGCCGTAGGGGCGTTTGTCGGCTATTTTATCGGTTTTATAAAAAGAGTGCGGAAAGGGAAAATGGCATGAAAGAGCACAATTATACGATTCCGCTGACGGAGGCGCTTGCGGCAGGTCCGAGCTGCTTCCTCTGCAAAATTGAGGATGAGCTTACCGAGCGCGCGATGGAGTATTATATGGGTGCGGCGGTGATGGAGCCGCGCGTGCGTATCGAGACGAATGAGAAGGGCTTTTGCCGCACGCATGCCGAATGTATGCGTGCGATGCCAAAAAAATTGCCGCTGATTCTGGCGCTCGAAACGAGGCTTTTGGTGCTAAAAAAGGAACTCGAAAAGGCAAAAACGCCGGGGAAAGCGCCCAAAACGACCTGTGCAGTTTGCGAGCGGGCAGCGGGGCAGATGGAAAAATGTATAGAAAACTGTGTTTGGCTTTTACAAAAAGAGCCGCAGTTTTTAGAGATGTATCTTGCGTCCGAGGGCGTTTGCCTCCATCATTTTGGCCTTCTCTCTGCGAAAATGGGGCGGGGAGACAGAGCGCTGTACCAGAAACTGCACCAGCATATGACAGACAAACTCGAAACGCTCAGCGTAGAAATCCAGAGCTTTGCAAAAAGTTTTGATTATCGCTTCAGGCCGGAAGCGGGCATGGACAAGGTTCCCCAAAAGGCAGTGGAAACCCTGACGGGGCGGAAAGGATAGGATATGGGATTTTTAGGGATGTTTAACTTTGATAGGCCGGGGCGAGGAGTCGATCCGGATGCGCCTGAAAAGCGGGGACTATTTCTCTTTTTTGACATTTTGTTCCGTAAATTCTGGAAAGTCTGTACGCTGAGTCTCAGCTACACGCTTTTCTCTGTGCCGGCACTTATTATTTATCTTTTTTGGAACACATTTTTGCAGCAGATGTTAAGCCCGATTCAGGACCCTGCGTTCATTACCTACATCGGTGTGTATCTGGCAATGTTCTTTCTCTGCTTTCTAGGGGCAGGGCCCGCTAGCGCGGGGGCTGCATATGTGCTCCGCAACTTTTCCCGCGAATCGCATTCGTGGGTGTGGGAGGATTTGTGGACAGAGTGTAAGTCCAATTGGAAACAGGGCACGGCGCTTTTTATTTTAGACATCATCATTGTCACGGTCCTGATTTTCGCGGCCGTATTATATCTGGGAAGCGGGGATATCCTGCCGATGCCGCTCATGCTTTCCGCCGTATTCGGCTTTTTTGCGCTCGTTTGTCTTGTTCTTTATTTCATGATGCACTTTTTCCTGTACCCGTTGATGGTTACAATGGATATGCGGTTTGGGACGCTTCTGAAAACGGCGCTGCAGCTTACGATGATGAAGCTGCCGCAGAGTATTCTCGTTTTCATACTGGCACTCGGCGCGCTGGCCGTCTTTTTCGCGCTCTATTATGTCAATGTCGGTTTCGTGCTTCTGCTTATCGGATTTGGTTTTGCGCTGGTGCCGTTTATCGGTTATTTCTTTGGAACAAGCGTTATGGACGCGGTGCTGGAGCGACAAAAGAGAGAAGAATAAACATAATCCCCCCTTTTTGTGCGTACACATACAAAGGGGGGATTTTTATGACCTATGAAATTTTGTTTTTTCTGGCCTGCTTTTGCGGCGCGTTACTTCTTCTGCGCTTTTGTGTGCGTTTTTTCCGCCTCTGCCTTCGTTTTTTATGGGGCGGCGGACTTTTGCTGCTCGTAAACACATTCGGATTTCCGGCGCTTTCCCTCGGCATCAATCCCTTTACGCTCGTAGTGGCGTGGGTACTGGGGCTTCCGGGCGTGGGCGCACTTTTATTGCTTAAGCATCTCCTTCCCGGATAACGGAAAGCGCGGTGCGGATGCCGTCTATCGCGGCGGACATAATGCCGCCGGCATATCCGGCGCCTTCACCGGCAGGAAAAAGTCCCGAAATCGAACTATGCCCTTGCTCGTTTCGCAAAATGCGAAGCGGGGAGGAACTGCGTGTTTCCGGCGCGGTCAGGAGGGCATCGCCCTGTCCGAACGGCGCAAACTGCCGGGCAAGAAGCGGAAGCGCCTCGCGAAGCGCATCGGTGATAAGCGGCGGCAGACAGTCGCCAATATGGCCGGGTACGGTGCCGCGGGCATAAGTGGGTTTTACAGAGCCGTAGGCCGCAGTCCGGCGGTCGGCAAGAAAATCCTCCACGCGCTGACAAGGCGCTTTATAAGTACCGCCGCCTATTCGGAAGGCGGCTTTTTCAATTTCGCGCTGGAGAGAAACGCCGTCAAAAGGGTCCGTGCCAAACTGCGCAGGACCTATACCAACGAGGAGCGCCGCATTGGAATTTTCTCCGTCGCGCGCACAAAGGCTATAGCCGTTTGTCACGACACCGCCTTCTTCGCTGGCCGCCGGAATGACAAAGCCACCGGGACACATACAAAAGGTATACACCGAAAGCCCGCTTTGAAGATGGGAAACGAGCCGGTATTCGGCTGCCGGCAGAAGTGGTGCCGCTTCGCCGTATCGGGCAAAGTCAATATCGCATCGTTTATGTTCGATACGCGCACCAATGGAAAAGGGTTTCGCTTCCATCGAAACGCCGTGCCTATGGAGAAGGGCAAAAGTATCCCGTGCGCTGTGTCCAACGGCCAAAATGACAGCATCTGTCTCATAGACGCTATGCGGCGTTTCTACCGCTTTGATGAGGCCACCCGCATGACGAATGTCGCACAAAGGAGAGGAAAAATGCACTTCGCCGCCCAGAGAGAGAATTTCTTCCCGAATGCCGCGGACCACGGCCGGCAGTCTGTCCGAGCCGATATGCGGATGCGCATCAAACGCAATTTCCGGCGGGGCGCCGTGGCGGATAAAGGTGTCCTTAATAAAGCGAATCAAGGGGCTTTTCACGCCGGTGCCGATTTTTCCGTCTGAAAACGCGCCGGCGCCGCCTTCACCGAATTGCACATTGGTGTCCGGCAAAAGCGCACCGCCCTCTAGGAAGGCAGAAACGGTTTTTGCGCGGTCTGCAATAGACTGGCCGCGTTCCAGCAAAATAGGGCGTAACCCTGCGTGTGCGAGCACAAGGCCCGCAAAAAGACCGCAGGGACCCATGCCGACAACAACAGGCCGCCGCGCGCGTGCGCCGCTCTTTGGAATGACGAAGGGTACAGGCGGCGTATAGACAGGCGCCGAGATGCCGCGCCCGTTTTTGAGCGTTACAGCCAATTTGTAGAGATAAAAGGGCGTGCGTCTGGCATCAATGGATCGTTTTAAAATGGAAAGGGAAGCGAGATTTTCACGCGGCGTTGCAAGCGCTTTTGCCGCCGCTTCCTCGAGATTCCCGCCTTTTGGCGGCATTTTTACAGACACAGTAAAGGTAGGCATATCCATTCTCCTAAAAGGTAGCGCCCTGCCGCTTATTGTACGGCTTTATAGCGCTTGATTTTCGCAGTAGTCGTTTTTTCCATCGGTTCGTTTGTAATTTCGATATGCTTAATGTATTGGTGTTTGGCCATGTTGGCATTCACCTCGGCGATTCCCGCGCGTACCACGGATTCGATTTCTGCTTCGGTTTTGCCCGCAAAATAGTCCTCGCGATATACAACGCGCACGCTGATGATAAAATCATCGCCCTTTGCCCTGCCGTACACAAGGCTTTCTTCTACATACGGAAGGGCGTTTATCACAGATTCAATTTCTTCGGGGTACACATTTTTTCCGTTTTTGAGGACAATCACATTTTTCTTGCGACCGGTGATGTAGAGAACGCCGTCTTTGTCCTGCCGCCCGAAATCGCCCGTCAGGAGCCAGCCGTCCTTAAAAGTGGCGGCGGGTGCGGCTTCGTCCGCATAATAGCCGAGCATCACATTCGGGCCCTTAACCAGAATTTCGCCGATACCGCGGCTGTCCGGCTCGTCAATCTTCACTTCCACATTGCAAAGGGGAAGTCCCACAGAGCCGCGGCGCTGGCAGCGGATATTTTCAGCGGAAATGACCGGTGCCGTTTCCGTCAGCCCGTAGCCTTGCACCGTCGTAATACCAAAGGCATTGAAGGCGTCTGCAATTTCAGGCGAGAGAGCAGAAGCGCCGCTTATGATATAGCGCATTTTGCCGCCGAGCGCCGCATGCACATCCTTGAAAATCGTTCGGCGCTTGTCGATGCCGAAGAAAAGAAGCGTGCGTGCAAGGCGCATTCCAAGGCGCATTTTCTTTTCCTTGCCCTGTTTTTTCGCTGTCAACATAATTTTTTTATGAATACCCTCAATAATCAGCGGCACGCATACAAAAACGGTTACGCCATATTCGACAAGGTTTTGGGAAATATAGCGAATCCCGTCACAAAATACCGTGGCGGCACCATTTGCTAAAAACATGAGCGTGCCGACCGAGCCAAAGGTATGGTGGAAGGGCAAAAATGCCATATTGACATCGTTTGGATAAAATTTCTGGCACCGGTTCATGGCGTAAATGTTGGCGAGAAAATTATTCTGGGAAAGAAGCACCGCCTTCGACTGCGCGGTGGTGCCGGAGGTAAAGAGCATCACGCCTGCTTCTTCCGGGAAAAGCGGGGCGTCGATATAGGTGCGGTCGCCCTCCGCAATTCGTTTTTTGCCCTCTTCCAAAAAGTCGGAAAGACGCAAAAAGGAATCAACATCGTCCATACAGATATAGTGTACAAGACTGTTTTCGCCGCTCTCGCGAAGGCGTGCAAAAAGGTCGGCATATCCCTTGTCGAAAATCACGCAATCCGCCTCGCTTCGGGACAGAAGCGACAGGATTTCCGTTTCCGCAAGTCCCCGGTCGAGCGGGACGGCCATGCCGGCACCGCAAAGCACGGTAAGATACGAAAGCATCCATTCATAACGGTTCGGGCCGATGATGGCAATGCGTTTCCGGGGAAGCGCCGCTGCAGAAAGCGCCGTGCCGAGGGCACGGATTTCTTCCAGAAGGCGCGTATATGTGATATAAGTATATTCCTTCTTGTCTTTATCTTTTTTGATGATAAAGGCATTATGGTTTGGATATCTTTCGGCAACCGACGCCAACATGTGCCGGATATCGGTATAGGTTGGGGCGTCATAAAAAGCTCTGTTTTTGTTCAAATTATCACCTCATCTAGTTTTAATAACTATATTATAGCACGAACAAAAAGAAAAGTCAAGCCCTACGCCCTAAAAGCCGATATTTAGTTTTCATCCGCCACATCACTTTCCAGCCGGCGATATGTGTACCATAGGAGCATGTGCGCCCTATTCCTCAATGATGCGGTCTAAAAATCTGTCATAAAAACGGATGAGCGGATTCCCGTTTTCGCCGTTACGCACGGCGTATTTGGGAAAGGTGTCAAAGACGGTTTGCTCCATGATAGGAATATACACCGCGGTGTATATCATTTCTGCAATTTCCCTGCGTGTCAAAGGTGCAGAAGGGTTTTCCTCGGGTGCAGACAAAAGCCCCGTTTCCAAAGCGGCGGCAAGAGAGCCTTGCGGATAACTGCCCAGCTCCGCGGCACGCGGTGCATAGCCGAGCGCAGTCAGGATAAGCTTTATCGCTTCCGCACGGCTGACGGGGGCATCGGGTCGAAAAGAACCATCGCCAAAGCCTGAAACAAAGCCGGCTTCTTTAGCGAGGGAAATAGCATTATAGCCCCAGTGTGTTTTAGGCACATCCGGGAAATATCCGGTTTCCGTATGTAGCGGTGCTAAATTTTTCAGGCGAAGCATATTTATCATGAGCTGTACGGCTTCGGCGCGTGTAGTGAAATTGCTTGCCGTTTCTTTGTTACGCTCCATGATGCCAAAATCGGCAAGAAAGTCCATCGCATCTACGGGCGGCACCTCCTTTGCAGGCGCCTGGCCGACGAATTCTATTTTTTCTGCAAATGTCCATACGCCCGAAACCTGTATTTCAGAATTTTCCTTTTTGCTGTATCGATAATATTTTCCGACAGGAATAAAGAATACAATATATTCCATTTCGCCGCTTATAAAGTCGTAAATATTTAAGGTGGATTTGTCGATTTCGCGTTCAATTCTGCTGTAAATCGTGTCGTCCGTTATCACATAAACGCTCGAATCCCTACCGTTTGCATTTTCAAAGCGAAGCTCCGTTTTCTCCTCGTTTGCACGGATATTCTTTGCACGCATAGTTAGCATGCGGTAGGAAGGGTTTTCGTACATCTCCATTGCCGCCGTTCCGTCATTCGCCTTAAGCTCGAAGAAGGATTTTTCCTCCGCTATAGCCGTCATGCCTGTCAGAAGCGTGGCGGTCAGCAAACACGCGAGGCATCGTTTTAATGGTGTCTTCATAAAAATATCCTCCTTTTTTAGAACAAGAGGGGCAACAAGCGCCCCTCTTGTTTTGACTTAATTATACTATACACCGTAGGCCTAATGCAAGGTTACAAATAAATTTTTATTAAATCTCGGTCTGTGTTGGATAGGTATAGAAACGAAATTCTACATTTTTTAAAGATGAAGCAATTTGAGAAGTACACTGTAACTGGTAAGTTCTGTTTACCACAAAATTATTTCCCGCCGTTCCTATAAAATAGATTGAGCGTTCAGGGCCTCCTATCGCGGGCCAATTCATTACATCGGAACCAAAAACCGACTGCGTGCCTCCAACAAAATTAATTCTAATTACATCAGAAGCACTTACACACAAATAATTATCGCCGGGGTCAACAACGATGTTATTAAATGCAGACGGCTGGATAATCGTTCCTAACGCAGGGACAGTTCCAATGTTTTGGACAATATCTCTGCAATTACATACATGGCGCTTCTTCCTTTCGACAATATGCTATCATAAAAAATGGTATTTGTGGAAGGTTTTGCATAAACGGCAATCTATTTGACATAAAGCGCAATTCAAAAGGGCCCAGAAGTCTGGGCCCTTTTATGGTAAAGAAATATTAACCTTTTTGATTTACAATTTTAAAAGAAAAGGAAAATTCTTTTTCCGACTGTTCGAACATATACACGCTGTCATATTTTTTTAAAACGGCTTTTATGTTTTCAATACCAAAACCATGTGCGGTTTTATCCGGCTTTTCGGTGCGTAAAAATGCTTTGTTTAGGATTTCGGCGGTATTGGATATTTTACAAAGCAACGCATTTTCTGCGTAGGTAAGTGATATGGCTATCTGTTTTTCCCCATTTTTCATACGCAAGCAGGCTTCAATGGCATTGTCAAGCGCGTTCCCAAAAAGAATACAAGCATCCATAGGGTCTAAAAACAGATTTTCGGGAATTTGAAAAAAAGCTGAAAAGGCGATGCCGTTTCTTTCGGCAATCTCTTTTTTTGCGTTTATAATCGCATCAAATGCTACATTACCTGTATCAAACAAAACATCGGCTTTATCCATTATTCCTTCTATTTTTTCAAGATATTGTGTTGCACCTGCATAGTTTTGATGCTCCAAATATCCTTTTATGGCTATGTGATGATTCTTCATATCATGCCGCAGTTTTTTGATTTCAGTTTGTGCAGCTGCAATTTCATTCATATGCTTTTTCTGTGCGCGGAATTGTTGCTGGAATACTTCTTGATTTTTCTCTTCCTCCGCCTGTTTAATTGTTTTTTCATAAAGAGCTAAAGAGAAAAACAGAGTATAAAGAAGACCACTCGCACATCCAGTAGCTAATTGATTATATATAGTAGGGGCCACGCTGTAATGCTGGAGAATATACAACAAATAAACTGTAAGCGTACAAATAAAAAATATTGAAAAAAACAAAAACCAATAGGATGTTTTGATTGCAATTTCTTTGTTCGATGTATGCTTTACACAGATGATTTTTACAACAATAAACGCAAGTAATTTGGAAAGGATGGTGCCCATTATCCGATAGGTTTCAACTGTAGTAATTTCCGCGACGGAGGCATGAAGAAGTCCTGTTAAAAGAAATAGAACGAAAACTTCGGTTATTGAAAAAACGGCAGTTAGAATCAAAGCCAACATGATGCTGCGCTTTAATTGATTGGAAAAAAGAAAGAAAATTGTAAAATTCAGCACTGTCAGAATCAGGACATTCAAATAACCCAAATAAAAGAGACGGTTTGTGAGGGCGATGGCGCCCGCCAACCCCAAAGTCAATAAAATATATATGTATAGCGGCTTGCTTTTATGGTTGCCTGCGTATGTATTCGCAAACATAATTGTAATAATTGCCTCGTATACTGTCGTTATAATATTTACAAATCCGGCAGTCATAAGAAATATTTCCTCTCTTCAAATTTCAACAGTTTTTCCGCAAAGTCCTTTTTATACACCCTGCCAAATGGCAGCGGCTTGTCATAACCATGCAAAAGAATCGAGGAATTGCCTACAATATAAACAGAATTTAAATTTATAACATAGGCGCGATGGGAGCGCGAAAAACATGTTTTATCAATTTCTTCGTTCAGTTCCTTTATACTTTTCCGTATTTTGTGTGTTTCTCCGCCCTTTTTATGGAGAATCAGCCAGTGCCCTCGACTTTCAAAAAACAATATATCGTCACAAAAAATACGCACCGTCTTTTTGTTTTCCGTAAAAAGAAAAGTGGAAGGCGACGCGGATACCTTTTTGGAAATATCCAAACATGTTTTTTCCCAAGCTGCTTCCGTTACAGGTTTTACTAAAAACCGAAAAGGTTGGCATTCGAAGCTTCTAAAAACATGCTTTTTATGTGCGGTGATAAAGAGGATCAGAACCTGTTTGTCGAGAGTCCGAATTTCGTTCGCCGTATGGATACCATCCTCACCATCCAGCTCAATATCCAAAAATATGGCGTCAAAGGACGCGCCCATAAAGGCAGAAAGTAACGCTTCTCCGCTTGAAAAAGTGTGAATTTCGGCATCTTCTCCTACATGACGACGGATACCTTCTGATGCCTCTTGCAAGCATGCAGCGGTGTCATCACAAATTGCAATTTTCATGTTGTCATTCTCCTTCTGTATTTGGCGCCTTTATTCACTTTCCAGCCGGCGGATGGCATCGCGAAGCTTTGCCGCTTCCTCAAAGCGGAGCGCCTTTGCCGCCGCATCCATCGCCGCGCGAAGGGCAGAAAGGCGTTCGGCACGCGCTTCTTCGTTTTCGGATGCAGGCGCATCTTCCCGAATGGTCGCTTCAATTACGCTCGGCATCGCCTTTTCGATGGTTTTGGGCACAATGCCGTGCGCCTCGTTATACGCACTTTGCTTCTGCCTGCGCCGGTTCGTTTCGGAAATTGCATTTTTCATCGCCTGCGTCTCACGGTCGGCATACATAATGACCATGCCTTCGGCGTTTCGGGCGGCGCGGCCAATCGTCTGAATCAGCGAGGTGGTGCTTCTTAAAAAGCCTTCTTTATCGGCATCGAGAATTGCTACAAGGGAAACCTCCGGCAGGTCCAGCCCTTCGCGGAGAAGGTTAATACCCACCAGCACATCGAAAACGCCCATGCGCAAATCCCTTATAATTTCCATGCGTTCAATCGTTTCCACACCGTGGTGCATATATTTAACGGCCACGCCCATTTCCCGCAGATAGTCGGTCAAATCCTCGGCCATTTTTTTCGTCAGCGTTGTGACTAAAACGCGCTCTTTTTTTGCGGTGCGGACATAAATTTCGCTGAGCAGGTCATCAATCTGACCTAAAACGGGGCGCACCTCAATCTTCGGGTCGAGAAGCCCTGTAGGACGAATCACCTGCTCGGCAATCCGGGAAGAAAGGTCTCTTTCATAGTCCGCCGGGGTGGCACTTACAAAAATCGTTTGTCCCATGCGGCCTTTAAATTCGTCAAAATTTAAGGGGCGGTTATCAAAGGCCGAGGGCAGACGAAAGCCGTATTCGACAAGCGTTTCTTTCCGCGCGCGGTCGCCGGCATACATGGCGCGTACCTGCGGAAGCGTTACATGGCTTTCGTCAATTACAAGGAGATAATCATCCGGAAAATAGTCTAGCAGCGTATACGGTGCGCTGCCCGGTTCGCGGCCGCTGGTATAGCGCGAATAGTTTTCAATCCCCTGGCAAAAGCCGATTTCCTGCATCATTTCAATATCGTACTGCACGCGCTGGGAAATGCGCTGGGCTTCCAGTAGTTTGCCCTCTCTTTGGAAGAAGGCCACGCGCTCGTCCGCCTCTTTTTGAATTTCCCCGATGGCCTTCTGCAGGCGCTCGGCCGAGGTAACATAATGGGAGGCGGGATAGATGGCGGCGTGCTTGCGCCTTGAAAGCACCTCGCCCGTTAAAACATCAATTTCCGTAATGCGGTCAATCTCGTCGCCGAAAAATTCCACACGGATGGCCTTTTCGCCGCTTCCCGCCGGAAAAATTTCCAGAACATCGCCGCGCACGCGGAATTTGCCGCGGGTAAACTGAATGTCGTTGCGGGAGTACTGAATATCAACAAGGCTCCGGATAACCGCATCCCGGTCGCGCTGCATGCCGGGGCGGAGCGACACAATCATACGGGCATAGTCGACCGGGTCGCCAAGGCTGTAAATGCACGAAACGCTCGACACCACAATTACATCGCGCCGCTCCAGCAGCGCCGCCGTGGCACTGTGGCGGAGCTTATCAATCTCATCGTTAATCTGGGCGTCCTTTTCAATATAAGTGTCGGTTTGCGGAATATAAGCCTCGGGCTGATAGTAGTCGTAATACGAAACAAAATATTCCACGGCATTTTCCGGAAAGAAGGTCTTAAACTCATTACAAAGCTGGGCGGCCAGCGTCTTATTATGCGCGAGCACGAGCGTCGGCCTCCCCACGCGGGCAATTACATTGGCAATCGTGAAGGTTTTCCCCGAGCCGGTGGCGCCTAAAAGCGTCTGGGCACGGTCGCCCGCTGCAAGGCCGTGGCAGAGGGCGTCAATAGCCTCGGGCTGGTCCCCCATCGGAGAAAAAGGGGCGGAAAGCTTAAAATTCGGCATACGAAGCCTCCTCTTCCGTAGAAGTTATTTTCTTCTTTTCTCCAAAATAATCGAAGCGAAGCACGGTATCGTTGACCTTTTCGCGCAGATAAAATTTCTGGTTCATTTCATCAATATAGGTACGCATTGCTTCGGGGTATGGCTCCAGCTGCTTGTCAGCAAAATAATAGATGGTGCCGTCATACCACGCGCCGTTGCTGAAATAAGCATAGCCTGCGTAGGCCGGGTCAAACGCATCTTCCCCGAGTGCGTAAGGCGTTTTGGTAAGGCCGAACAAATTGGCCACGGTGGGCAGAATGTCCAGCGAGTTTGTCACCTTGGAAATGGTGGCGCCTTCCATGCCGGCACAGTAAATGAAGAACGGCGTTTTTTCCAGCATATCGGAATTTTTGGCATCGCCGAGTGCGTAGAGCTTTTCCCAGCTGGAAAGGCCGTAGGAAAAATGGTCAGAAAAAGCAACAATGACGGTGTCCTCCAAAAGCCCGTCGTTTTCCAGATTCTCCAGCAAAATGCGGAAAAATTCATCGGTATCGTGTGCCAGAAGCTGGGCGTTGTTGATTTCCGTGTCCATGCGGACATTGATAAGCGAGGGATAGGTGCGCCGGACACTTTGCAGCTTTTCGTCGGCATAGGTATAGGGAAGATGCGCCGAATAGGTAATTACAAAATCAAAGAAGGGCGCATCCTCTTTTGGAACCATCTTGCGATAGAGCGCCTTGTTTTGAATCGCAACGGCATCCTGCTTTGCCTTTTCAGCCGGCATATAGTCCTGAAAGGAAACATACTCCGAATAGCCGAAGGCCTCGTGCATTTCCCCGCGGTTATAGAAATCCGGCGTGTTAAAGTGGAAGGAGCGGGCGGTATAGCCCTTGTCCCGAAACTTTTTTGCCAGTGCATGCGGGTAGGCATTTTTGGAGAGCGAAGCGGCCGGCGTTCCGGCGGGCAGGGCATGATAGCCGGTGTTCGCACAAAACTCCGTGTTAAAGGTATAGCCGGTGCCAAAGGTACAGGAAAAATGGTTGGTGAAATTCAGACCGTTTTCCATCATATAGCGAATGGTCGGAGTATAGGTATCGTCTATCATCCAGTCATCCAAACTCTCCATCATCACCATAATAACATTTTTGCCCGCAAAAAGCCCGGTCATAGCATTATCCGGCGTTTCTTTTTCGCTGAAATACTTTTCGGCCACTGTAAGGCTGGAAGCATCCGGTTCAGGCTCCGGAAAAACCATCCGCACGCCGTTGCGGAATACATACTGATAAATGCCGCCGAGCTGCATGGAGCGGTTCGTATCATGAAACGAACGGTAGGTTTCCTTCATCTGCACGAAGGCGGTCCGCGTTTTTTTCGGCGCCTCGGCAGTTTCGGTCATCATGAAGGTGTGCAGCGTTACAAGACCCAAAATCGGCACCAGGAGCCAAAGACCGGCCGTCTGAAAAGGCGCGGGGCGCCAGAGACGAAAGGTTGCGACAATCAAAACAACTTCGGTTGCGATAAAAAGCAGAAGACGGAAGTCCACATAGCCTAAAATAAAGCCGGTGTAATCCATAGCCTGACCGGTCATACCCACATTATCGAGCCAGAAGAACTGGTTGAAAATACGGAAATATACATACGAGCAGACGGCGAACACGGCGAAAAATCCGCAAAGGCCGAGATACATACCGCGGCCCCATTTCCGTGACATAAAGCCCGTAAAGGTCAAAACGAAAAAAGAGATCCAAAGAAGCGTAAAGGCCGAAGGGATCCCGGTGATAAGCTCACTCCGAAACGCCCGGCTTTGGACACGAAGGAGGAGATCCGGGAGAAAGAGGGAAAGAAGCATCGTATAAATATAAAGATTTCGTTTAAAAAAAGAAAGCGTTTTTCTAAGCATCTTTTTGCCATTCCTTTTTATATAAATTGAGTTGGGTATTGCTTCTATATAGTATAGCACAAAGGGCGTATCTTTTGCAAGCATCTGCGCGGATTTCACAGAATGTTTTGGAGGGAGACGCACGAGGAGAAAAAGGGGAAAATCATTGACAAATAGCGGGAAATATCGTATAATATTTTATAGATTGCCAAAAGGGCGTGCAGGCATTCGTGCCCGCGAAAACTGCCCCCACAGGAGAGAAATATGGAAAAACGCGAAGAATTTATTTCGATTTACAAAGAAAATATTTTAAGAGAGGGCGCAGATAAGCTCCTTGAGTATCTGCAGAGCACGGCCAGCGATTTTTTTGAGGCACCGGCCAGCACGCGCTTTCACGGCGCCTATGCAGGTGGCCTTGTAGAGCACAGCGTCAATGTGTACCATTGCCTTCGTGCGTATCTCGACCGAAAGCGCGTACAGGAGGAATATGGTCTTTCTGTCAGCGCGGAAAGCGTTGCCGTCGCGGCGCTTCTGCATGACATCTGCAAGGTGAACTGCTATAAGCCCGGCACGCGGAATGTCAAGGAAAATGGCGTCTGGAAGCAGGTGCCGACCTTTGAGTATAGTGACGAACTCCCCTATGGACACGGCGAAAAATCTGTGTATATCATAACGGGCTTTATGCGCCTGACGCGCGAAGAAGCCTTTGCCATCCGCTATCATATGGGCTTTGCCGGCACGGAGGATGCGCGGAATGTAGGGGAGGCCTTCCAGCGGTTCCCGCTCGCCTTTGCGCTTTCCACGGCCGATATGGAGGCCACCTATTTTCTGGAGCATTAGGGAAAGCTGCGTATAAGAACGATTGCAAAGGAGAAAAATATGTCGAGTCGAAAATTAACTTTAAGCGGCGTGTGTCTGGCGCTTTGTATGGTACTTCCGTTTCTGACACTGCAAACGGTGGCGCTCGGGAACATGTTTTCACTTATTCATATCCCTGTTTTTTTATGCGGCTTCGTCTGTGGCTGGCCGTATGGTATTTGCGTCGGCTTTCTGGCGCCATTTCTGCGCCATCTCCTTTTCGGGATGCCCCACTTATATCCTAATGCCGTTGCAATGGCCTTTGAGCTGGCGGCCTATGGGGCGTCGGTCGCGATTTTATACCGGAAATTGCCGAAAAAAATGCCGTTTTTGTATGTGTCGCTTTTGGGGGCAATGCTTTTAGGCAGGCTCGTATGGGGCGGTGTGATGCTCCTTATCTTTGACGGATTTACCTTTTCCTATTTTATTGCCGCCGAGTTTATAAAAGCATTCCCGGGGATTCTGTGCCATTTAATTTTGGTTCCGCCGCTTGCAAAAGCACTGGAAAGGACGGTTTTTGGGCGTGAACGCGATTTGTAAGAGGGTCGAAGCGCTGCTTAGAGAAAAGGAAGGGCCGGTTTTGGTATCGATTGAAGGCGGCGCCGGAAGCGGCAAAACAACGCTTGCGCACGCTTTGCAAAAAGCGCTGGGCGGCAATCTCTATCACATGGACGATTTTTTTCTGCCACCCGAAAAACGAACGCCCGAAAGGCTGCGTGCGCCGGGTGGAAATGTAGATTACGAACGGTTTTTTGACGAGGTGGTGCGCGGCATCGCACAAGGAAAGCCTTTTTCCTACGGCCGGTTTGATTGCAGCGTGGGGGGAATTGTCGAAACGCGCATGGCACCTTTGGCAAGGCTTCACATTATCGAGGGCGTGTATAGCGCCCACCCCTTTTACGGAGAAATCTATGACCTGCGCATTTTTATAGAGTTGGACGCAGAACGACAAAGGGATAGAATTCTTTCTCGCGATTTTGCGCGGGCTGACATGTTTTTTACGCGCTGGATTCCCATGGAAAATGCCTATTTTGAGGCGTTCGACATCAAAGGGAAAAGTGATATTATTGTCGAATAAAAAAATCCCGGAACGCTCCCGCCGTTCCGGGATTTTTTGATTGTTCGTGTTATTTTAAAAGCGTGGCACAAAGCAGGGTAATACCGGTTTTGGGCTCTACAAGCCCTGTTTTCAGCTTATAGTCGGCCTCGCGGATGGCAGAGATGGCACGGTCAAGCCGGTTTATATCCGTTTTGGAGGCCGCCTCCACAGTCTTTTTGGCCAAAAAGGCAGACGGCAGATGCAGGGCATCACAAATGGCAGGAAAGGGAACTTTATCCTCTAAAAGTGCCCGGGCATGCAGAACGGACATAAAATTGGAAGCAATTACCGTGAGAATGCGCATCGGATCTGTATTTAATTCCCAAAGGTCAGAAAGCGCAGCCATCGCTGCCTTTTCGTTTTTGGAAAGGAGTGCATCGGTCAGCATATATTCCTTTGTGAAAATGGAGCGAACCAAAAGGGAATCAACAGCCTCTTTCGAAATGGAGGGATTTGTACCGGCAAAGGCACAAAGCTTTTCCAGATGTCCCAAAACGCCGTGCATATCCACGCCGGCCGCATCGAGGAAGGCGTCCAAAACGGGGGCTGTCATCGTTTTACCGCGCTGGCGCAAAAGGTTTAAAACCCAGGCTCTAAGGTCGTTTCGAGAGCGATACGCAAATTCTACAGAAAGACCGTTTTGAGCAAAAGCCTTGTATACGGCGCTTCGCCTGTCCGCTTTTTCTTCCACGGCCACAAGATGTGCATAGGACGGAAAATCCGAAAAGAGAGCGGCAAGCTGTTCCTTTCCGTTTGCAGAAGGGGTAAAGATGCCGGTATCCTTTAAAACAATCAGCTTTTTTTCTGCCATCATGGGAGGCGTCTGCACAGCCGTCACAATTCGCTCCGCCGAAACACTGCCGGTAAGGACCGTATAGTTAAAGGTTTCCATGGCACTATCAACGAGTGCCGCCTTTAAAAGGCCGACATAGTGGCTCTTTAAATAGTGCTCCGGTCCGTAGAAATGAAAGAAGGGAGCAAGTGCGCCGCTTTTCAGTTGTGCTTTGAGCGTTTGATAACCCATAGAGTGTCCCTTCCTTTCTGGGCACGGAACGAAAAATCCGCAGATACTGCGGATTTTTCGTTCTATGTTCGTGAAATTAAGCCGTGTAGGTGGACGCAGAGGTGCTTCCGCCGTGACCGGTCCAGTTCGTGTGGAAGAATTCGCCTCTTGCGTGGTCAAGGCGCTCATAGGTGTGTGCACCAAAGTAGTCGCGCTGTGCCTGCAGAAGGTTTGCCGGCAGCTTTTCGCAGCGGTAACCATCATAGTAGGAAAGCGCGGTGCTCATAGCCGGAACGGGGATACCGTTCGTCATAGCGGCCGCGCAAACGCGGCGCCAGCCGGCCTGTGCCTTGTCAATAACGCCCTTGAAATAGGGGTCTAAAAGGAGGTTTGTCAGCTCCGGATTCGAAACGAACGCATCCTTGATTTTGCCGAGGAATACGCTGCGGATAATGCAGCCACCACGCCACATCAGAGCGATGCCGCCGTAGTTTAAGTTCCAGCCGTAGGTCTTTGCAGCAGCACGCATGAGCGTATAGCCCTGTGCATAGGAAACGATTTTTGCTGCAAAAAGTGCGTTCTTAATATCGTCAATAAAGGCCTTCTTGTCACCTGTAAATTCCGGCTTCGGTCCTTCCAGGATTTTGGAAGCGGCTACGCGCTCTTCCTTGATAGCGGAAAGGCAACGCGAAAATACGGCTTCGCCAATCAGCGTCAGCGGCACGCCTTCGTCCAGCGCTGCAATTCCGGTCCACTTGCCGGTACCCTTCTGGCCGGCGGTGTCGAGAATCTTATCGACAATCGGTGCCCCGTCGGTATCCTTAAAGGCCAGAATGTCACGCGTGATTTCAATGAGGTAGCTATCAAGCTCCGCTTTATTCCACTGGGCAAACACTTCGTGCATTTCGTCTGCCGTCATGCCGAGATAGTCACGCATAAGCTGGTACGCTTCGCAAATCAGCTGCATATCGCCGTATTCGATGCCGTTATGCACCATCTTTACAAAGTGGCCGGCGCCGCCTTCGCCTACCCAGTCACAGCAGGGCGAGCCGTCCTCTACCTTGGCGCAGATGCTCTGGAAAATCGGCTTTACAGATTCCCAGGCTGCCGGAGAACCGCCAGGCATAAGGCTCGGGCCGTTCAAAGCCCCTTCTTCGCCGCCGGATACGCCTGTGCCAATGTAGAGAAGGCCTTTGCTTTCTACATATTCGGTGCGGCGAATCGTGTCCGGGAAGTGGGAGTTACCACCATCGATAATGATGTCGCCTTCTTCGAGGCAGGGAATCAGCTGGTCAATGATGGTGTCTACTGCCTGACCGGCCTTAACCATCAGCATGACCTTGCGGGGCTTTTCGAGATTTTGCGCCAGTTCTTCGAGAGAATAGGTACCAATAATGTTTTTGCCTGCCGCACGACCTTCGATAAAGTTTTTCACCTTGTCAGCAGTACGATTATATACTGCAACCGTAAAGCCCTTGCTTTCCATGTTCATAACAA